>NZ_BAAAIZ010000004.1:85610-127185 GCF_039526425.1 Streptomyces thermospinosisporus | reverse complement strand
GCCGTGGCCGTCGCCCTGGCCGGCGGGCGGCTGCGGCGGGCCGAAGCCCGGCGGGACGGCGGCCGTGACGCGCTCGGTCTCCGTGCGGGTGGCCGGGGGCGCCGGGGGCCCCGAGGAACGCAGAGCCGCCGTCGCGGCGTCGTCCGGGGCGGTGCCGTTCGCGACGGCCTCCAGCAGCCGCCGGGCCTCGTCGGCGCCCGGACGGGACTCGGGCCGCTTGTCCATCAGCATCCGCAGGACCGGGGCGAGCGGTCCGGCGCGGCGGGGCTCCGGCAGCGGCTCACTGACGATCGCGGTGAGGGTGGAGAACGTCGAGGTGCGGCGGAAGGGCGAGGAGCCCTCGACCGCCGCGTAGAGGGTGGCGCCCAGGGCCCAGACGTCGGAGGCGGGGCCCGGGTCGGCGCCCTGGGCCCGCTCGGGCGCCAGGTAGTCGAGGGAGCCGACGATCTCCCCGCTGCGGGTGAGGTGGGTCGCCGAGCCGTCGCCGGGGTCGTCCATGGTGGCGATGCCGAAGTCGGTGAGCACCACGCGGCCGGAGCGGTCGAGCAGGATGTTGCCGGGCTTGACGTCGCGGTGCAGCACCCCGACGCGGTGGGCGGCGGCCAGCGCGTCCATGACCTCGGCGCCGATGCCGGCCGCCTCGCGGGGGTCCAGGGTGCCGCGTTCGCGGAGCACGTCGTCCAGGGAAGGCCCGTCGACCAGTTCCATGACGATCAGCGGGCGGCCGTCCACCTCGGCGATGTCGTGCACCGCGATCACCCCGGGGTGGCGCACCCGGGCCGCCGCCCGTGCCTCGCGCTGCATCCGCAGCCGCAGGTCGGCCAGTTCGGGTCCGGCCGCGTCGGTGTAGGTGCGCAGCTCCTTGAGCGCCACCTCGCGGCCGAGGACCTCGTCGACCGCCTTCCAGACGACCCCCATGCCGCCGCGGCCGAGTTGCTGTGTGATCCGGTACCGGCCGGCGAGCAGCCGCCCGGTCCCGTCCGCCCGTCCGTGCTCCCCCGATGACACCGCTCTGCCCCGCTCCTGTGACACCTCTGATCGTGCGTGGCGTACAGCCTAAGGGGCCCGGACGGGTGCGGGGCCCGGCCGCCCCGGCTGTGACGGAGCCGCTACCGAGCCCCCGGCGCACCGGCCCTCGGCCGGGACGCGGGCTCGTCCTCCGGCTCGTAGCGCAGCAGGTCTCCGGGCTGGCAGTCGAGCGCCTCGCACAGCGCGGCGAGGGTGGTGAAGCGCACCGCCTTGGCGCGGCCGTTCTTCAGCACCGCGAGGTTGGCGGGGGTGATGCCGACGCGCTCGGCCAGCTCGCCGACGGACATCTTCCGCCGGGCGAGCATCACGTCGATGTCGACGACGATCGGCATCAGATCACCTCGGCCAGTTCGGCCCTCATCCGCGTCGCCTCCACCTCGCGGGCGACGGCCTGGGCGAGCAGCATGCGCAGGACCAGCACCACGAGCGCGATCCCGAAGACCGCGAGCCCGGCTCCGCCCACCAGGAGGACGACTCCGGGGGCGACGGCCTCGCCCGGCGCCAGGACCGCGCCGAGCGCGAACACCAGGAGCGCGGCGGCCACGAAGGCGCCGATCACGATGTGGACGTAGCGGAAGGCCGCGTGGGAGAAGACCGTGCCGCGGCGCACCATGGTGACCAGCCGCCAGACGCAGACAAGGACGATCTGGGCCGTCACGACGCCCAGCACGACGATCACCAGGACCGGGTCGGCCAGCCGGGCCACCTCCTCGTCCAGGCCCTTCAGGTCACTGGCGAGCAGCGGCACCATCACCGCCTGGACGAACACCGAGCCGGCCAGCAGCGCCACGATCACCGCGCGAAGAGCGAGCACCGTCAGTTTCCCCATCGTCTGACCTCCCATCGAACCACGATCGGAATCTATCGAGATTCGATAAGCACAGGCAAGCCGGGAGCGTGCCGGGGCCGCCCGCCGCGCGGGAGCGGTGAGCTACTGCGCGGAAGCCGTGAGGTCGCCGCGCCGGGGTGCCGCGAAGCCCTCGAGGCCGGCGCGGTCGAGGCCGGAGAGCCGGGCGACCTCGGCGACGTCCAGCGCGCCGCAGTCCAGGCCGCGCAGCAGATAGCCGCTGAGGGCCTTGGCGGTGGCGGGCTCGTCCATGACGTCGCCGCCGGTCCGGCTGGCGTAGCGGGCGAGGCGGGCGGCGGCCTGCTCGAAGCCCTCCCGGTAGAAGGCGAAGACGGCCGCGTACCGGGTGGGCAGGTGGCCGGGGTGCATGTCCCAGCCCTGGTAGTAGGCGCGGGCGAGGGCGCGGCGGGTGAGGCCGTAGTGGAGCCGCCAGGCGGCGTGGACCTTCTCCGTGGGGCCGACCGGCAGGACGTTGGTGGAGCCGTCGGAGACGCGCACGCCGGTTCCGGCCGCGGCAACCTGCATGACGGCCTTGGCATGGTCGGCGGCGGGGTGGTCGCTGGCCTGGTGGGCGGCAGAGACGCCGAGGCAGGCGCTGTAGTCGAAGGTGCCGTAGTGCAGGCCGGTGGCGCGGCCCTCGGCGGCCTGGATCATCCGGGCGACGGTCGCGGTGCCGTCGGCGGCGAGGATGGCCTGGCTGGTCTCGATCTGGATCTCGAAGCCGATCCGGCCCGGCTCCAGGCCGTGCGCCTTCTCGAAGGCGTCGAGCAGCCGCGCCATGGCGGTGACCTGCTCGGCGTAGGTGACCTTGGGCAGGGTCAGGACCAGACCGGCGGGCAGGCCGCCGGCCTCCATCAGGCCGGTGAGGAAGATGTCGAGGGTGCGGATGCCCCGGTCGCGTACGGCGGCCTCCATGCACTTCATCCGGATGCCCATGTAGGGGGCGGCGGTGCCGTTCCGGTACGCCTCGGCGATCAGCCGTGCGGCGCGGGCGGCGGTCTCGTCCTCCTCGGCGTCGGGGCGGTTGCCGTAGCCGTCCTCGAAGTCGACCCGCAGGTCCTCGACGGGTTCGCGTTCGAGCTTGGCGCGGACCCGGCCGTAGACGTCCTCGGCGAGGGCCTCGTCGAGTCCGAGGGCGGAGGCGAAGGCGGCGGCGTCCGGGGCGTGTTCGTCGAGCGCGGCGAGCGCCTGGTCGCCCCAGGAGCGGATGGTGCCGGCGGCGAAGGCGTCGCCCGGGACGTAGACGGTGTGGACGGGCTGGCGGGTGCCGGGATCCCCCGGGTAGCGGCGCTCCAGCTCGGCGTCGACCGGCGCGAGGGAGGCGCTGATCTCCTCGCTGACGGCACCCGAGAGGCTCGTCACCACCCGCTCCTGCTGGCCCTGGCCCATTCCTCGCCCTCCTGATTTCCGTTATACGGAATCGATAATCCGCAGAACGAAGTTATCCGCCGCTCTGCCGTCGGTCAACACTGTCTTGCTCCGAGATCCACTCCGCCCTCTCGGCATGTTCACGTTCATCTGGCACCGTCGGACCAGCAGCGCACGGCCCCGACCGACGCGAACAGAAAGGCAGAGCCTGGTGCCACACCACCCGCGAGTCACCCGCCGCACGGGACTGAGATCCGCACTGGCCGCCTCCGTCGCCCTTCAGCTCTCCAGTACAGCACTGTCGTCCGCGCCCGCCGCCGCGGCGGAGGGCCCGGACGGCCGCCCCCTGGAGGTGATGTCGTTCAATCTGCGCTACGCGAGCGACGCGGAGCCGCACAGCTGGGCCACCCGCAGGCCCGTGATGCGACGGCTGCTGCGCCAGGAGCGCCCGCATGTCATCGGCACCCAGGAGGGCCTGTACCGGCAGCTGCACGACATCGAGGCCGGTCTGGGCCCGGACTACGACTGGATCGGCACCGGGCGCGCGGGCGGCAGCCGGGACGAGTTCATGGCCGTCTTCTACGACACCCGCCGCCTCGAGCCGCTGGAGTACGAGCACTTCTGGCTCTCCGACACGCCGTATGTGATCGCATCGAACACCTGGGGCAACGCCTCGATCCGCATGGTCACCTGGGTCCGCTTCCGCGATCTCACCGGCGACGGGCGGGAGTTCGTCCTGCTCAACACCCACCTGGACAACGCCGGTCAGTATGCACGCGAGCGGGCCGCCGGCCTCACCGCCGAGCACATCCGGAAGATGGACCGCTCGCTGCCCGTGCTGGTGACGGGCGACTTCAATGTGCCCGCCCACGGCAACCCGGTGTACGACACGATGCTCTCCGCCGGTCTGGTCGACACCTGGGACGCGGCGGCCGAGCGGAGCGAGCTGTACGGCACCTTCCACAACTACCGGCCGCCGGTGCCGGGCGGCGACCGCATCGACTGGATCCTGGCCACTCCCGGCGTCACCGTGCACCGGGCGGCGATCAACACCTTCACCGCGGACGGGCAGTACCCCAGCGATCATCTGCCGGTGCAGGCCACGCTGACCCTGGCATGACCGAGGCCCCGGCATGAGCGAGGCCCCCGCGGCCGTGACGGTCGCGGGGGCCTGCTGCGGCTGCGGGGGGGATCAGCCCTTGCGGGCCTTGACCTCCTCGGTGAGCTGCGGCACGACGTCGAACAGGTCGCCGACGACGCCGTAGTCGACCAGGTCGAAGATCGGGGCCTCGGGGTCCTTGTTGATGGCCACGATGGTCTTCGAGGTCTGCATACCGGCCCGGTGCTGGATCGCGCCCGAGATACCGGCGGCGATGTACAGCTGCGGCGAGACCGACTTGCCGGTCTGGCCGACCTGGTTGGTGTGCGGGTACCAGCCGGCGTCGACGGCGGCACGCGAGGCACCGACGGCCGCGCCGAGCTCGTCGGCGAGGGCCTCGATGATCGCGAAGTTCTCGGCGCCGTTGACGCCGCGGCCGCCGGAGACCACGATCGCGGCCTCGGTCAGCTCGGGACGGCCGGTGGACTCGCGCGGCGTGCGGCCGGTGACCTTGGTGCCGGTCGCCTTGTCGGAGAAGGTCACCGACAGGGCCTCGACCGTGCCCGCGGCCGGGGCCGGCTCCACGGCGGCCGAGTTCGGCTTGACCGTGATGACCGGGGTGCCCTTGGAGACACGGGACTTGGTGGTGTAGGAGGCGGCGAACACCGACTGGGTGGCCACCGGGCCCTCGTCGCCGGCCTCCAGGTCGACGGCGTCGGTGATGATGCCGGAGCCGATGCGCAGCGCCAGACGGGCGGCGATCTCCTTGCCCTCCGCGGAGGACGGGACCAGCACGGCGGCCGGGGAGACGGACTCGACGGCGGCCTGCAGCGCGTCCACCTTCGGCACGACGAGGTAGTCGGCGTACTCGGAGGCCTCGTGGGTGAGGACCTTCACCGCGCCGTGCTCGGCGAGCGTGGCGGCGGTGTCGCCGGCACCGTTGCCGAGGGCGACGGCGACCGGGTCGCCGATGCGGCGGGCGAGGGTCAGCAGCTCCAGCGTGGGCTTGCGGACGGCGCCGTCCACGTGGTCGACGTAGACGAGAACTTCAGCCATGGGATTGCACTCCTGCGTAGCGAAGATGAGGGACGGTCAGCGAACTCGGGCTCAGATGAACTTCTGGCCCGCGAGGAACTCGGCGAGCTGCTTGCCGCCCTCGCCCTCGTCCTTGACGATCGTGCCCGCGGTGCGGGCCGGACGCTCCGCGGCCGACACGACCGTGGTGTAGGCGTTCTCCAGGCCGACCTCGTCGGCGTCGATGTCCAGGTCGGACAAGTCCCAGGACTCCACCGGCTTCTTCTTGGCAGCCATGATGCCCTTGAAGGACGGGTAGCGGGCCTCGCCCGACTGGTCGGTGACCGACACGACCGCCGGCAGGGAGGCCTCGAGCTGCTCGGAGGCGGCGTCGCCGTCGCGGCGGCCGGTGACCTTGCCGTCCTCGACCGACACCTCCGACAGCAGCGTCACCTGCGGGACGCCGAGGCGCTCCGCGAGCAGCGCGGGGACGACGCCCATGGTGCCGTCGGTGGAGGCCATACCGGAGATCACCAGGTCGTAGCCGGCCTTCTCGATGGCCTTGGCCAGGACCAGGGAGGTGCCGATGGCGTCGGTGCCGTGCAGGTCGTCGTCCTCCACGTGGATCGCCTTGTCGGCGCCCATGGACAGCGCCTTGCGCAGCGCGTCCTTGGCGTCCTCCGGACCCACGGTCAGGACGGTGACCTCCACGTCGTCGTCGGAGTTCTCCGAGATCTGCAGCGCCTGCTCGACCGCGTACTCGTCCAGCTCGGAGAGCAGACCGTCCACGTCGTCGCGGTCGACGGTCAGGTCATCGGCGAAGTGCCGGTCGCCAGTGGCGTCGGGCACGTACTTCACAGTGACAACGATCCTCAAGCTCACGCCGGCTCTCCTACTGCATCGTCATTTCTGGCTGCCTGTCTGCAGGCAGCATAGGCACCTGAAGGGGGTGATCCCGGTCGGGGCGACCCGCGCTCCGCACATTAGGTTACTCGCCAGTACACCCAGTTCGTTACGCGCCAGTACACCGAGTCCGTTCCCGCTAAGCAAGCGCTTTGAACTGTGACCTTTGCAACGCAGCGTAACCGGAACTGGACGCGCACGCAGCGCGAGAGGCGAGCGGCTCAGTCCCGCAGACCGTGATAGCGGCCGTGGTGATACAGCAGGGGACGCCCGGGGCGGGCGGGGTCGCCGGGGTCGCCGAGCAGCACCTCGGCGATCACGATGCGGTGATCTCCGGCCGGGACCCTGGCCACGACCTCGCACACCGTCCAGGCCAGCACGCCGTGCAGCAGCGGCACCCCCTCGGGGCCGTCCCACCAGGCCGTGCCCGGTCCGAAGCGGTCGGCGCCGGGGCGGGCGAAGGTGACCGCCAGGTCCTGCTGGTCCTCGGCGAGCACATGGACGCCGACATGGTCAGCCGTGGCTATCACCGGCCAGCTCGAGCCCGCGGTGCCGATGCCGAAGGAGAGCATCGGAGGGTCGGCGGAGACGGAGGCGAGAGAGGTGGCGGTGAAGCCGACCGGCCCCGAGGCACCGCGCGCCGTGATCACCGCCACACCCGCCGCGTGCCGCCGGAACACGGAGCGCAGCAGATCGGGCGAGGCGGGCCGGGCGTTGCCGAGGGCGGGCGGGGCCGTCATGGAACTGTCCTTCCGCGGGAGACGAGGTGAGGGAGCGGGTACCCGCGACGGGCGAAGGAGTTCCGAGGACATGCCGTCAGGCTGACGATGCGTGGAACGCTCCGTCAAGTCGGCCCTGTGAGGTGGGAGATGACTCACTGCGGGCCCACGGGGCGTCATACGGCCTCTCCGAGGGCGGCGATCACATCGGCCTTGCGGGGCTGCCCGGTGGCCCGTCGCACCACCCGGCCGCCGGCGTCGAGGACCAGCACGGTGGGGGTCTTGAGGATGTCGAGCCGGCGCACCAGGTCGAGGTGCTGCTCGGCGTCGATCTCGACGTGCGCGACGCCGGGGACCATGCCGGCCACGTCCGCCAGCACCCTCCGGGTGGCCCGGCAGGGGGCGCAGAAGGCGCTGGAGAACTGCACCAGCGTGGCGCGTTCACCGAGCTCGACGCCCAGCTCCTCGGCCGCCAGCCGACTGCCCTCGTCCCGCGCGCGCACCCGCACTCTCCCGCTCCGCCGCCGCTGCAGCACTCCGAAGGTGCTCGCCGCGGCGAGCACCAGCACACACACCACCAGTCCGGTCACACCAGCTTGAAGCATTCACACAACCGCAAAGATTCCCGCCTTCGCCCTCCGGCTCTCGTGCGGAATGCTTGATTCATGGACATCGATGCGAGGGGGCCCCGCTTCGGGGCGGCGGTGACGACCGTGGTGCTGGCGACCGTCATGATCACCGGGAGCGTGTGGCTGCTGGCCTGGCAGACGCTGGCGTTCGCCTGCGGCGCGGCGGGCGGGGTCGGCCGGTCGCCGTACGGCTGGCTGTTCCGGAAGGCGGTGCGGCCGCGGCTCGGACCGCCCACGGAGTTCGAGGCGCCGCAGCCGCCGCGGTTCGCACAGGCGGTCGGACTGGTCTTCGCGGTGACCGCCCTGATCGGCTTCACCGCCGGGCCCGGCTGGCTGGGCCTCGCCGCGACCGGGGCAGCGCTCGCGGCGGCCTTCCTCAACGCGGTGTTCGGCTACTGCCTGGGCTGCGAGATGTACCTGCTGATGCGGCGGTTGACGGTCCCCGCGGGATAACGGCATCGCAAAAGACCGAGGTGGGCCGGGGGTGGACGTGACGAGAATCTCGCCGCTCGCGGGCTCCGGGGCTGGTTCACGGCGCGTTATTCGGGCACCATCAGCGACAAGCCGTAAACCTACGGCTGCGTAACTTCGACTGGGAGAGTGCCTCCTTCCCAGCAGAGAAGGAAGGGTTCCACCCGCCCATGGCAGAACTCGTCTACCGCCCCGTGATCGGTTTCGCCCGCACCCTGTTCAAGGTGTGGGATCTCAAGATCGACCTCCGGGGTTCGGAGTACATCCCGCGCACGGGCGGCGCCGTGCTGGTGAGCAATCACATCAGCTACCTGGACTTCGTCTTCAACGGCCTGGCCGCACTGCCGCAGAAGCGGCTGGTGCGCTTCATGGCGAAGGAGTCGGTGTTCCGGCACAGGATCTCCGGACCGCTGATGCGCGGGATGAAGCACATCCCGGTCGACCGCGCACAGGGCGAGGCGGCGTACGAGCACGCGCTGCGCTCGCTGCGGTCGGGCGAGATCGTGGGCGTCTTCCCCGAGGCGACGATCTCCCAGTCGTTCACGCTGAAGAGCTTCAAGTCGGGTGCGGCGCGCCTGGCGCAGGAGGCCGGCGTGCCGCTGATCCCGATGGCGGTGTGGGGCACCCAGCGCCTGTGGACCAAGGGCCGTCCGCGCAACTTCAAGCGCAGCCACACGCCGATCACCATTCGCGTGGGCGAGGCGCTGGAGGCGTCGAAGGACACCTACGCGGGTGTGATCACCCGGCAGCTGCGCGAACGCGTCCAGGAACTGCTGGAGGCGGCTCAGCGGGCCTACCCGGTGCGCCCCAGGGGCCCCGAGGACACCTGGTGGATGCCGGCCCACCTCGGCGGCACGGCCCCCACCCCGGAGCAGGTCCGCGCGGCCGAGGCTCTCTGAGTCGCAGAGTCACAGGCGGCCCACTGGCTCACGGGCGGCCCTGCTCCAGGCAGCCCTGCTCCTCCAGCGTGGTGGGGAGCGTCTGCCACAGGTGGGACCGGTCCCGCGCGGATCTGAGCGCCTGCACGACGGCCGGATGCGGTGCCGCGTAGAGGACGGGGTGGTCCTGTTCGCCGGCCGCCGTGTCGGGCGTGAAGGCCAGGCGTTCGCCGCGGAGCGAGAAGCGGGCGTCGACGCCCGGTTTGTTGCCGCGTGGGTCCTGCCGGTGCCAGGCGCCGTCGAACCACACCGCGACCAGGCCGTGCACCACGCCCAGGTACTGGTAGCAGAGCGCGGCCGGGATGCCCTCCGCCCGCAGCAGGGCGGTCAGGGCGTGGGCCTTGGCGTAGCAGATGCCGGTGCGCTGCTCCAGGACGTCGGAGGCGCGCCAGGTGACCCGCGGATCGTCCGCGTCGTGGGAGTGCGGGACGGCGTCCCATACGTACTCGAAGGCTCTTCGCGCATAGTCATGCGGGTCGGCGGCCCCGGCCGCCAGGCGGGCCGCCGTCGCCCTGACCAGCGGATGCCCGTGGTCGATCACGTCGCTGGCGGCCAAGTACGCGGAGAGGTCCGGGTCTTGCTGGATCAGCTGCATGCCGCCCGAGCATAGGTCCGCGGCCGGTCGGACCGCCATGGATTTCCGACCGGCCGCAAACCTATGCACACCCGGGGCCCGGGTCAGCGGCGCGCCATCTCCTCCTTGAGGGCGGCGAGGAACGTGTCGACGTCCTCCTCGGTGGTGTCGAAGGAGCACATCCAGCGGACGTCGCCCGCGGCCTCGTCCCAGAAGTAGAAGCGGAACTTCCTCTGCAGGCGCTCGCTCACGTCGTGCGGCAGCCGGGCGAAGACCGCGTTGGCCTGGACCGGGTAGAGGATCTCCACGCCGTGCACGGCGCGCACGCCCTCGGCGAGCCGCTGGGCCATGTCGTTGGCGTGCCGGGCGTTGCGCAGCCACAGGTCCCGGGCGAGCAGCGCCTCCAGCTGCACGGACACGAAGCGCATCTTGGAGGCCAGCTGCATGGACAGCTTGCGCAGATGCTTCATGTGCCGGATGCCGTCCGGGTTGAGCACCACGACGGCCTCGCCGAAGAGGGCACCGTTCTTGGTGCCGCCCAGGGAGAGGATGTCCACCCCGACGGCGTTGGTGAAGGTGCGCATCGGCACGTCGAGCGAGGCGGCGGCGTTGGCCAGGCGCGAGCCGTCGACGTGCACCTTCATGCCGCGGGCGTGGGCGTGCTCGCAGATGGCGCGGATCTCGTCCGGGGTGTAGACGGTGCCCAGCTCGGTGGCCTGGGCTATGGACACCACCTGCGGCATGGCCCGGTGCTCGTCCTCCCAGCCGTACGCCTCCCGGTCGATCAGCTCGGGGGTGAGCTTGCCGTCCGGGGTCGGCACGGTGAGCAGCTTGATCCCGGCGACCCGCTCGGGCGCGCCGCCCTCGTCCACGTTGATGTGGGCGCTGTCCGCGCAGATCACCGCGCCCCAGCGGTCGGTGACCGCCTGGAGCGCGACGACGTTGGCGCCCGTGCCGTTGAAGACGGGGAACGCCTCGGCGGTGGGGCCGAAGTGACTGCGGATCACCTGCTGGAGGTTCTCCGTGTAGGCGTCCTCGCCGTACGCGACCTGGTGCCCGCCGTTGGCGAGGGCCAGCGCGGCGAGCACCTCCGGGTGGGCTCCGGCGTAGTTGTCACTGGCGAAACCGCGGACGTCCGGGTCGTGATGACGACGTGCGTCGGTCCGCGGGGGGTTCACGGCTTCTCGGTCAGCCACAGACGGTTTCCGTTCACTTCCGCGGCGGGCTTGTCCCAGACGCCGGCGATGGCCTCGGCCAGGTCCTTGACGTCCGTGAAGCCCGCGAACTTCGCGTTGGGGCGTTCGGCGCGCATCGCGTCGTGCACCAGCGCCTTCACCACCAGGATGACAGCCGCGGAGGTCGGCCCCTGCTCGCCCCCGGCCTTGCGGAAGTAGTCGGCGAGTGCCAGCGTCCACGCCTCGGCGGCTGCCTTGGCGGCGGCGTAGGAGGCGTTGCCCGCGGTGGGCTTGGTGGCGCCCGCGGCGCTGATCAGCACGTACCGTCCGCGGTCGCTGCGCTGCAGCGCCTCGTGGAACGCGAGGGAGGTGTGCTGCACGGTCTTCACCAGCAGCAGCTCCAGCAGGTCCCAGTCGTCGAGGTTGGTCTTGGTGAAGGTCTCGCTGCCGCGCCAGCCGCCGACGAGATGGACCAGGCCGTCGACCCGGCCGAACTCCTTCTCGGTGCGGGCGGCCCACTCCCGGGTGGAGTCCAGGTCCAGCAGGTCGACCGTGTCGCCGGTGACGGTGGCGCCGCCGTGCGCGTAGCGCGCCGCGTCGACGGCCTCCGCCAGCCGCTCCGCGTCGTTGTCGGAGGCGACGACGGTCGCTCCCGCCTCGGCCAGCCTGAGCAGCGCCGCGCGCCCCGCGGGTCCTCCCGCGCCGGCCACCGCGATCACCGCACCGTCGAGCGCCCCGTTCCCCATGTGTCTCGCCTCCTGAGCAGTTGTGTGAACGCGATCGCTCACGCGGCGACCCGCTCGGCGCTGTCCGCCGTGATGCCCTTGGTGGAGGCGATCACGTTCTTCAGCTTCTTGGACAGTGCCTCATAGAACATGCTCAGCGGAAACTCGTCCGGAAGCACGTCATCGACGAGTTTGCGCGGGGGCAGCGTCAGGTCAAGGGCCTCGGGACCCTTGGCCCACTTGGAACCGGGGTGCGGGGCGAGGTAGGTGGAGACCAGCTCGTAGCCCGCGAACCAGTGGACGAGCTTGGGGCGGTCGATGCCGTCCCGGTACAGCTTCTCGATCTCCGCGCACAGCTGGTTGGTGATCTGCGGAGCGCGCTCCCAGTCGATGGAGAGCTTGTTGTCGGTCCAGCGGACCACGTCGTGCTTGTGCAGGTAGGCGAAGAGCAGCTGGCCGCCCAGGCCGTCGTAGTTGCGGACCCGCTCGCCGGTGACCGGGAAGCGGAACATGCGGTCGAACAGCACCGCGACCTGCACGTCACGGGCCTGCGGCACGCCCTCGGCCGCGAGCTTCACGGCCTCCTTGAACGCGGTGAGGTCGCAGCGCAGCTCCTCCAGGCCGTACATCCAGAACGGCTGGCGCTGCTTGATCATGAACGGGTCGAAGGGCAGGTCGCCGTGGCTGTGGGTGCGGTCGTGGATCATGTCCCACAGCACGAAGGCCTCTTCGCAGCGCTTCTGGTCGTGGACCATCGCGGCGACGTCCTCGGGCAGCTCCAGGCCCAGGATGTCGACGGCGGCGGAGGTGACCCGGCGGAAGCGGGCGGCCTCGCGGTCGCAGAAGATGCCGCCCCAGGTGAAGCGCTCCGGCGCCTCGCGCACGGCGATGGTCTCCGGGAAGAGCACCGCGGAGTTGGTGTCGTAGCCGGAGGTGAAGTCCTCGAAGGTGATGCCGCAGAACAGCGGGTTGTCGTAGCGGGTGCGCTCCAGCTCGGCCAGCCAGTCGGGCCAGACCATGCGCAGCACGACCGCCTCGAGGTTGCGGTCCGGGTTGCCGTTCTGCGTGTACATCGGGAAGACGACCAGGTGCTGCAGGCCGTCCTTGCGGTTCTGCGCGGGCTGGAAGGCCATCAGGGAGTCGAGGAAGTCCGGCACCTCGAAGCCGCCCTCGGCCCAGCGGCGCAGGTCCTTGACCAGGGCCTCGTGGTACGCCTGGTCGTGCGGCAGCAGCGGGGACAGCTGCTCGACGGCCTCGGCGACCTCGTTGACGGCGCGCTCGGCCTCGGCGCGCCCGGGGGCGCCCTCGGCGTCGAAGTCGATCGACCCGTCCTTGTTCTGCCAGGGGCGGATGCGCTCCACGGCATCCTTGAGCACGGGCCACGCCGGGTGCTCGATCACCCTGCCCTCCGAAGGAACCCTCGCCTCCGTACCCGACTGCACAAGAATTTCCGTCATGTCCCATCCTCCACTGGAGAACCTCTCGTACGCCGACCGTATACATACGAGGTTTCTCCCAGCAAGGGGAGCCTCGGGAAAATATCCTGCACCACCCCCGCCCTCGCCGCATTTTTTCCGGCGTTGCACGCGTGTGGGCGATGTCGCGCCCGAACACGGTTCAGCCTCTGGACGATGCGGGCACAGGCGATACGGTCCAGGAGGGCCGCAGGGACGCGGTCCCCCCGCCGCCGTCGACGGAAGCGAGTCGGATCTTGAACTTCCTCACCATCGGTCACCGCGGAGTCATGGGTGTCGAGCCGGAGAACACCCTCCGGTCCTTCGTCGCCGCCCAGGAGGCCGGCCTCGATGTCATCGAACTCGATCTGCATCTGAGCAAGGACGGCGCCCTGGTCGTCATGCACGACGCGGACGTGGACCGCACGACGGACGGTGCGGGCCCGATCGCCGACAAGACCCTCGCCGAGCTGCGCGCCCTGGACGCGGGGCGCGGCGAGCGGATCCCGCTGTTCGAGGAGGTGCTCGACGCCGTCCGGGCACCCCTGCAGGCCGAGATCAAGGACACCCGGGCCGCCAGGGCGCTGGCGGAGGTGATGAACGAGCGCGATCTCGCGGAGCGGGTCGAGGTGTCCTCGTTCCACGACGAGGCGATCGCCGAGATCGCCCGGCTGGTGCCCGGGGTGCGCACCGCGCTGGTCGCCAGCCGCTACGGCACGGACGTGGTGGACCGGGCGGTCGCGGTGGGCGCCGCCACCCTGTGCCTGAACATCCGGCGGCTCACCCTGGAGATCGTGGAGCGGGCCCGGAAGGCCGACCTGCGGATCTTCGGGTGGACGGTGAACACGCAGGACCATCTGCGTCTGGTCCGCGCCCTGGGGCTGGACGGCGCCACCACCGACTACCCGGAGATCAAGCGCACGGGGCGCTTCACGGCGTGAGCGGCGGTGCGTTCAGCGGGTGAGCAGCGGCGGGCTGCTGGTCAGCCGAGCTCCTTGACCAGCAGCTCGAACTCCAGGTCGTCGCGCTGCGGGATGCCGAAGCGCTCGTCGCCGTACGGGAAGGGGAACGTCTTGCCGGTGCGGCGGTAGCCGCGCCGCTCGTACCAGGCGATGAGGTCCTCACGCACGGAGATCACCGTCATGTGCATCTCGCGCACGCCCCAGGTCTCCCGGGCCTGGCGCTCGGCCTCCGCGATGATCGTCTTGCCGAGGCCGGCGCCCTGGAGGGCGGGGCTCACCGCGAACATGCCGAAGTAGGCGTGGTCCCCGCGGTGCTCCAGCTGGCAGCAGGCGATGATCCGTCCGTCGCGCTCCACGGTCAGCAGCCGGCTGTCCGGCGACTCGATGACCTCCCGCACGCCCTCCGGGTCGGTCCGCTGCCCCTCGAGGATGTCCGCCTCGGTGGTCCACCCGGCCCGGCTGGACTCGCCCCGGTACGCCGACTCGATCAGCGCGACCAGCTCGTCCACGTCGGCCTCGGTCGCGTCGCGGAATCTGAGTGCGGTGTCGGTGTCGGTGACGGTGTCCATGGGCAACTCCGGTTCCTGTGCAGCTGCGGCAGGGACGAGATTAACCCGGCGGCGCCGGCGCCCTGACGGGCGTCCTTCTTCTGAGACACCCCCTCGGCCTCGGAGACACCCCTCGGCCTCGGAGACACCCCCTAGGGTCCCCTAGGCTCGGCGGCATGGTGCACGTACTGGGCAGCCGCGTCCTGATCCGGCCCACGGACCCGGAGCGTTCGCGGACCTTCTACGGCGAGCAGCTGGGCCTCGCCGTCTACCGGGAGTTCGGCACCGGGCCGGAGCGCGGCACGGTCTACTTCCTCGGCGGCGGGTTCCTGGAGCTGTCGGGCCGCGCGGAGTCCGCGCCCCCTCCGGGGCTGCGCCTGTGGCTCCAGGTCGCGGACGTCGCGGCGGCCCACCGGGAGCTGCTGGACAGGGGCGTCGAGATCGTCCGGCCGCCGGTGAAGGAGCCCTGGGGCCTGATCGAGATGTGGATCGCGGACCCGGACGGCACCCCGATCGTGCTGGTGGAGACCCCGGCCGATCATCCGCTGCGGTACCGGCCGGGGATCTGAGGGAGCCGGTCAGGCCGGGCATGCGACGGGCCGGTCAAGCCGGGCATGTGACGGGCCGGTCAGGCCGGGCGGAGCTCCCAGCCGCGATCCGTGCGGGTCAGTTCGTCGAAGCCGGCCCCGGTCAGAAGGCCGTACCTCTCCGTCTCCTCCTCCCCCAGGTAGGCGGCGAGACGGTCGACGCCGCACAGGCGCAGCCAGTCGGCGGCGTGGGCGAGCAGCCGGCGTTCCAGTCCGGTGTCGCGGGCGGCGGGGTCGATGTGCAGATTGCCGATGTCCGCGAGGCCGTCGGCGCGGATGTGGCGCTCCGGGCGGGCCAGCGCCGTGTCGATCTCGATGAAGCCGAGGGCGCGCCCGTCGCCGCAGGCGGTGAAGCGGGTGCCGCACTCCCCCACCGTCCGCCGGAAGGTGACGCCCCCGCCGGGCTCGGAGCGCGGCAGGTCCGCCACCCGCGCCAGCAGGATCACCTCGGTGTCACCGACGTGCCGGAATCCCGCGGCCTCGTACACCGCGCGGATGTGCGGCCAGTTGCGGGGCAGTCCGTAGACGACGGGTGCGGGCAGGGCGCCGTCGGCGTGGACGCGCCGCACGTTCCAGCGGGCCAGCCGGGCCAGGCAGGCCCGCATCAGCAGCTCGGCGGCGTCCAGGGCGTCCGGCCGGAAGGAGGCCGGCGGATGGCAGACGAACCAGTTGATCTCGCCGCTGTCCCGGTAGGACTCGCCGACCTCGGCGCCGGGCCGGTAGCGCAGCAGATGCGCGCCGGCGACGACGCTCCCGCGCTGCTCGGCGACGAGCGTGACCCGCTCGCTCACCCAGGGGTCGGTGATGAACTCCTCCGGCTGCCGTTCCAGATCGCTGAGCACGGTGTTGACGGAGACGGAGACGCCGGGGACGACGGCCGCCACATGGGTGTTGACCAGGTCGGTGAGCTGATCGCGGTCGGCGCGGCGGAAGGGACGCACATCGAGTGCGGGCACGGGAGACCTCCGGGCAGGGGTGAGTCAGGGATCCGGTGGCCGCCACGCGATGCGGTACGGACAGGAGGGTACGGCGCGGACGGCGGCCCTCACCAGCCGGGGTCCCGGCCCGCTCGGTGCCCCGGGCCGACCCGGATGGCCCACCGGGACGGGCGGGTCTAGCGTGCTCGGAGGGACGGCTGCCGCGAAGGGGTCGCGCGGAAGGAGCGCCATGAAGCTGACCGCGCCGGTGACCGGCGGACCCTGCTGGGCCGAGCTGGGGACCACCGATGTCGACGGGGCCAAGGCGTTCTACACCCGTCTGTTCGGCTGGCTCGCCGAGACCGACACCCGTGAGCAGGCGGGCGGTTACACCGTGGCACGGCTCGGGGACGCGCCGGTCGCCGCGCTGACACCGCTGTTCAAGCCCTCGCAGCCGGTCGCCTGGAACGTCTCGTTCGCGGTGACCGACGCCGAGGCCTGTCTGCGGGCGGTGCGGCACGCGGGCGGGACACGGCTGCTCGGCCCGATGGAGGTCTTCGACCTGGGCCGTTTCGCCGTGATCGCCGACCCGGACGGTGCGGTCTTCCAGCTGTGGGAGCCGGGCACCTTCCCGGGCGCCGGGGTGTTCAACGCGCCCGGGGCACTGGGCTGGGTGGAGCTGCTCACCCGCGCACCGGAGCAGGCGGTGGCCTTCTACACCACCGTGTTCGGCTGGAGCGTCGACCCCGCGCAGCGCTACCCGCAGTGGCGCATCGACGGCGCCGGCTTCGGCGGCATGACGGCCATGGACGAGAAGTTCCCGCCCGAGGTGCCCTCGCACTGGCTGCCGTACTTCGCCGCCGAGGACGTGGACGAGACCGCGGCGGCGGCCGCCCGGGACAAGGGCACCGTGCTGATGGAGCCCACGACGGTCCCCGACGGCCCGCGCATCGCGGTGCTGCGCGATCCGCAGGGGGCGGTGTTCGGGGTGTACGCGGCGGACCACGAGCGCTGAGCGACGACAGGCGCCGGGCGGCCGGCGTTCAGGGGCGCAGTGCGCCGAGGCGGCCCTCCAGCTGGGCGAGGAGGGTGCCCAGCAGGGCGGCGAGTTCGCCCAGCTCCGGGCTGTCCAGGCCGGACAGCACCGCGGCCTCGTGGGCGAGCTGCGCGGGCAGGACGTCGTCGACGAGGTCACGTCCGGCGTCGGTCAGTCGGACGTGGGTGACCCGGCGGTCACGGGAGTCGCCACGGCGCTCCACCAGGCCCCGCTGGGTGAGCTGCTTGAGGCGCTTGGTCACCGCCGCGCCCGAGGCGAAGGTCTCCCGGGCCAGTTCGCTCGGGGTGAGTTCCTGTCCGGTGCGCCGCAGCGCGGCGAGCAGGTCGAACTCGGGCCGGGTCAGTCCGGCCCGGCGCAGCGGGACGTCCTCGGCCTGCTGGAGGAGGGCGGCGCAGCGGTTGATGCGGCCGATGACCTCCATGGGCGCGGTGTCGAGATGGGGGTGCACGGCCCGCCACTGGCGCACCACCGCGGCCATCGTGTCGCCTCCCGCGCCGCCCGGCGGGGCGGGAGGCGCGAGATCCGCCGGGGCGTCATCGGGGGTCGAGGTGCCTTCGGGCGCCGTCATGGCCGTGCGTCCTCCGTCGTCGTGCGCGGGCCGGGGTCCGGGGCAGGCCCTGGCGTCGTACCGTCGCCGCGAGCGTACGGTCGTCCGGACCGCTCGGCCCGGTCGACCCGCTGCCGGGGCGGCGAGCGCCGCCGCCTTTCACCCGCGGCGGCGCCTGCAGGGCCCGGAGGCCACTGCCACTCGCACAGGTCCTGAGCTGCCGTGCACTCCCCCGCACGCCCCCGCGTACACCCTTGCGCTCGCGTGCGCACCGCCGGGTGCGGGCATCCCTTGACCGATCGTCGAGGTGCCGTCGAGGTCCCGTGACGGGCAGGGGGAGGCTGGAGTGCACGGACCGGCGTCGACCGGCTGGCTGCTGGTCGCGCTCTGCGCGGCGACCGGCGCCTACTGTCTGGTGCGGATGCGCAGCGAGGTGGAGGAGCAGCGCCGTGCGGCGGGCGGCGAGGCGCTGATGGGTTTCGGGATGGCCGCCATGGCGGTCCCGGCCGCGGTGTTCACCCCGCCGGACTGGGGCTGGTCCGCCTATGCGGCGGTGTTCGGCGCGGCGGGGCTGCACGCGCTGTGGGCGGCCCGTGCGAGCGCGCACCATCTGCATCATCTGGTGGGGGCGGGCGCCATGGTCTACATGTCGCTGGTCATGGGCGCCGCGCCGGGGCACGGGCACGGCGGTTCGGGCCTGCCACCGCTGACCGGGGTGCTGCTGCTGTACTTCGCGGGCTATGTGCTGGCGACGGGGGCACGGCTGGTCCCCGCGGCAGCGACGGCCGGTGGCACCGGAGCCACGGGCTGGGGGGACCGTCCGGAGCTGGCACGGGCGTGCCGGCTGTCGATGGCGATGGCGATGGTGGCCATGCTGCTCGCGATGTGAGCCGGGAGGATGGGTGCCCGTGTGCCCGTCGGACGGGCGCATGGGCCGTTGAGTACGTCACTTTGCCCCCTTGGGCCGTATCCCTTGACCGTGCGGCGCTCATAGGCTGCACGCATGATCCTTCCCGCCCTCCTGTTGCTGCTGGGCGTGCTGACCGCCGTGCTCGGCCCCCGGCTGCTCGCCCGGGCCGACTGGCCGGACCGGGAACCGGTGGTCGCGTTGTGGGTGTGGCAGTGCGTCGTCGCGGCGGTGCTGCTGTGCTGTGCGCTGTCGATGACGTTCAGCGCCGCGGCGGCCTGGCACGCGGTCGGCGGGCGGGTGTTCGCCACGGCGCCGCGCGCGGTGGTGGAGGCGTACGCGCTCGGAACAGCGGGGCCCTGGGCGGCGACCACCGCGGTCACGCTCGCCTGCGGGGGCCTGTGGACGGCGGCCATGCTGGTCCGGGAGATCGGGCGGGCCCGCGCCCGGCGGCGGGCGCGCCGGGCCGAACTGCGCGAGCGGGTACCGCTGCTGCCGGGCGAGGAGCCGGGCTCGGACCGTCTGGTGGTGCTGGAGGGCGAGCGGCCCGAGGCGTGGTGGCTGCCCGGGACCCCGCCTCAACTGGTGGTCACCACGGCCGCGTTGCGCCGGCTCAAGGGCCGGCAGCTGGACGCGGTCCTCGCCCATGAGCGGGGGCACGCGCAGGCCCGTCACGACTGGCTGCTGCACTGCTCCTCCGCCCTGGCCGACGGGTTTCCGCAGGTGCGGGTGTTCGCCGCGTTCCGCGACGAGATGCACCGGCTGGTCGAACTCGCCGCCGACGACGTGGCCTCCCGCCATTTCGGCCGGCTGACCACCGCGCTCGCCCTGGTCGAACTCAACGAGCACCGGGGCGTGTTCGGCCCCTGCCCGGCCACGCAGGCCCATGTCCCGGCCCGGGTGAACCGATTGCTGACCCCGCCGGACCGGCTCACCGCCGCCCGCCGGCTGCGGCTGACGGCCGCGGCGTCCCTGGTTCCGGTGATCCCGGTGCTGGTGGCGTTCGCCCCGGGATTGCGGGCACTGGGGTAGACGAGACTCGAAAGCGTCGGAGCAACGGGCTCCGGGCCCGTACCGTCGGCAAGGATCTCCGCATGCGCACCCCCCACGTCGAGTCCCCGCCCCGTCCGTCCGGCAGGCGCGCCCCCGCCGCCGTGTCCGCCGGAGTGCTGGGCGTGTGCTCCGCGCTGCTGCTGGTGCTGGTCGCCTCCGAGTGGCGGCCGCTGACCGGGCTGGACGGTGACATCTCCCGGACCACCCACCGCTGGGCGGTCGAGGAGCCGGGGCTGACGCAGGCGTGCCGGATCCTGACGGACTGGGTCTGGGATCCGTGGACGATGCGCATCCTGTGCGGGGTGACGGCCGCCGTCCTGGTGTGGCGGTTCGCGGCCCGCTGGACGGCGCTGTGGCTGGTGGTGACCGTGGCCGCCGGGACGGCACTGCAGCAGGGGCTGAAGGCCGCGGTGGGCCGCGCCCGGCCGGTCTGGCCCGACCCGGTCGACAGCGCCCAGTACGCGGCGTTCCCCTCGGGCCACGCCATGACCGCCACGGTGGTGTGCGGGTTGCTTCTGTGGCTGCTGCACCGCGGGGGCATGGGCCAGGCCCTGTGGCGTGCGGTGCTGGCGGTCGCGGCGGTGTCGGTGATCGGTGTCGGGCTGACCCGCGTCTGGCTCGGCGTGCACTGGGCCACCGACGTCCTGGGCGGCTGGCTGATCGGCGCCCTGGTGGTGGTCGTGGCGATCCGGGTCCATCTCCACCGGCACCCGTGACCGGGCCGCACCGCCGGCCCTGACCGCTCCGGACCCGCTCATGGCGGCGTCCGCTTCCGTCGGCGGCCGCATTCCCCGGCCGACCTGCTCCTCCGCTTCCGGCGCGGCACCGAGTTCGCCGGGAACCCGCTGCCGGGCCGGCCATCGGACGTGCCCCGCGCACAGTGCACGACGACGCCCGCCGAGCCGCTGCGCTCCCCTCGCCTCCGCAGCGATTCCTGGCCGGCCTCTGGCAGGGAAGTAGCCCCAGGCTACCGAACGGGTGACGTCCGTCTCGGACGATCCCCCGCGTCGCCCGAGACGGACGGCAGCCCGAAACAGGCCCACCAGGGGCCTGACCGGACGCGTTGAGTATAGTTGGCTGGCAGCCAGTCAACGCAGGAGTCCAGCATGTCCCCGCGCAGCGCCTTGGTCAATGAAGAGTTGCGGCGGCGTTCCAAGGAGCGGCTCCTGCAGGCCGCCGTGGAGCTGGTCAGCGAGCGCGGCTACGAGGCGACGACCCTCGGCGACATCGCCGACCGTGCGGGATCCGCGCGGGGCCTGGTCTCGTACTACTTCCCGGGCAAGCGCCAGCTGGTGCAGTCGGCCGTGCACCGGCTGATGCACCGCACGCTGGAGGAGGAGCTGGAGCGCGAGCCGCGCACCGAGGACGGCCGGGAGCGCATGGCGCGGGCGATCGACGCGATCCTGGGCCTCGCCCGGGACCGGCCCGTGCTGATGCGCCAGCACATGGCGGGGCTGCTGCAGGCCGAGGGCTTCGTTCCGTGCCCGGAGCAGCGGCGGCTCGCGGAGCTGCTGAGCGACACGGTCGCCCGGCACGGCTCCTCGGACGTGGACAACGACTACCCGATGCTGCGCGCGCTGCTGATGGGAGCGGTGTACGCGGCCGTGATGCCGGGGGCGCCGATGCCGATCCCGGTGCTGCGCAGGGAGCTGTTCCGGCGTTACCGGCTGGACTGGGAGATGGGTGTTCCGCCGGACACCGAGGTGCCCGGCGGGACGGGTGACGCCGGCCCGCGGCAGCGGGCCGATCTGTCGCGGTTCTTCTCCACGGAGCCGGTCCCTGGTACGCGGTCCGGTGCGGGGCCGAGGCCCCGGCGGAAGCCCGGACCGGCACCTGAGGCACCTGAGGCACCCGGGGCGGAGCCGGAGGCCGACGCTCAGTCGAAGTAGTCCGGCTGGGTCTGCACGTTGAGCTCGCGCAGATGGATCCGTCGCGCCGGGTCCGTGCGCCGGTCGTCGATCTTCAGGACGTCCAGGCCCTTGGCCATGTCGTTCGAGTAGATGTGGCCGTTGTAGTAGTACGCCGACCAGGAACCGGCGGTGACGAGCCGGTCGGTGGTCAGCGGGCCGCGCTCGAAGTAGGCGATCTCCTTGGGCTTGGCCGAGTTGGTGAAGTCCCAGACGGAGATGCCGCCCTGGTACCAGGCCTGGACCATCAGGTCCCTGCCGCGGACCGGGATCAGCGAGCCGTTGTGGGCGACGCAGTTCTCGGTGTCGGCCTGGTGGCGCGGGATCTTGAAGTAGCTGCGGAAGACCAGCTTGCGCTTGTCGCCCTTGCCGGCGATGTCGTAGATGCCGTCCGCGCCGCGGTTCGGGCCGATCTCCGCGTTGCAGGTGGCGCCGCTGCCACCGCCCAGCTCGTCGGTGAACACGACCTTGTTCGCGCGCTGGTTGAAGGTCGCCGAGTGCCAGAACGCGAAGTTGACGTTGTCCTGGACGCGGTCGATCACCTTCGGGCGCTCGGGGTTCTTGATGGAGAACAGGATGCCGTCACCCATGCAGGCGCCGGCGGCCAGGTCCTTCGACGGCAGCACGGTGATGTCGTGGCAGCCGGTGGTCTTGGAGACGCCCGGGTTGGTGGGGGCGCCGGGGTTGCCGCCGCCGTCCGGGCCCTCACCGGGGAACAGCACCGGGAAGGCGACGACCGCGGCCTTGTGCGGGGCGTGCCGCGGAACCTTGATCACGGAGATGCCGTCGTGCGGTGGCCGGCAGTCCGGGTAGGCGGCGTTCGGGGAGTACGAGGAGACGTAGATGTAGACGTTCCTGCGCTCGGGCACCAGGGTGTGGGTGTGCGAGCCGCAGGCGGTCTCGACGGCGGCCACATAGCGCGGGTTGCGCTTGTCGCTGATGTCGAAGACCTTCATTCCCTCCCAGGAGGACTTCTCGGTCGCCGGCTGGGTGGTGCTGTTGCAACTGCTGTCGCTGCGCGAGGAGTCGGTGGAAAGGAAGAGCAGGTTCCCGGAGACCGAGATGTCGTTCTGCGAGCCGGGGCACAGCACCTGCGCCACCGTCTTCGGCTTGCTCGGGTCGCTGATGTCGAAGATGCGGAAGCCGTCGTAGTTGCCCGCGAAGGCGTAGCGGCCCTGGAACGCGAGGTCCGAATTGGTGCCGGGGAGAAGGTCCTTGGGGACGTTGGCCAGGTGGCGGATGTTGTCCGAGTGGACGATCTCGTCCTGGCCGGGGATGTCACCGTTCTGGATGGCCCTGCGGGCCTCGGCCTGGTCGCTGCGCGAGACCTCCTTCGAGGGGGCCGGGGCGTCACCGGGGTCGGGGATCGCCGCGGCCGGGCCCGCCGCCAGCAGTCCGGCCAGCAGCGCACCGGCCGCCACTGCGACGTGCAGGCGTCTGCGCCGGGATCGGGATTTGCCGAACAGGATCACTGTCTTCCTCCCTGCTTGGTTCAACCCGGAACGGGTTGCGCAGGGGCAGTATCCATTGAGCATGTACATACCAACAGAGGGCAGGCTTGGAACGCAGTTCGCCGAACAGCGACACACGTGGCGGCGCCGGAGCGGCCTCCGGCACGCAGGCGGTGTCCCAGCCACAGGAGGTTCTTGTGCTCTGTCGCCGTGTGCCACGCGGGTCTGTCGTCGCGGCCGGACTGACCGCCCTCGCCGTACTCGGGCTCTCCGCCTGCGAGTCGGGCTCCGGCGACGCCGGCCGGGCGGCGGCGAGCGGACCTTCGGTCATCGTGCCGGGCGAGCCCGGTGAACCGAACCGGACCCTGTCGGCCGAGGAGGCCGGCAAGCAGCGCGCCGAGGACGACTCCCCCAACTCCGCGGACGTGTCGTACGTCCGCATGATGATCGAGCACCACGCGCAGGCGCTGGAGATGACCGAACTCGTCGCGGACCGCGCCGAGTCACCGGGAATCGTGAAGCTGGCGGGGCGCATCGCCGCGGCGCAGCAGCCCGAGATCAAGGCGATGAAGGGCTGGCTGAAGACGCACGGCAAGCCGGAGAAGGACGACAGGGGCGGGCACCACCACGCGACGATGCCCGGCATGGCGACCGAGGCCCAGCTGAAGAAGCTGCGCGCGGCCGAGGGCAAGGCGTTCGACCAGCTCTTCCTCACACTGATGATCACCCATCACGAGGGGGCGGTCACCATGGCGTCGGAGGTGAAGGGCCAGGGCAACAACATCCAGGTCGAGGAGATGGCCGACGATGTGATCGCCCAGCAGACGGCCGAGATCAACCGCATGCGCGACCTGGCCCGGGGCGCGAGGAAGAAGTGATGAAGAAGCGATGAAGAAGTGACGCGGCGTCAGCGGCCCGGGTCGGCGGTGCGGCGCCGGGCGTGACGGGGAGTCAGCAGGCCCGCGTCCCGGGCGCGGCCGATCAGGCGGAGGGCTCCGCGGCGGCTGCACCCGGTGGCGCCCATCACGGCCAGCACCGGATCGGCCCCGGCCAGCTGGGCGGCGCGGTACTCGCGTGCCACCAGGTGTCTGCCCTCGGGGCCGGTGGGCCTGATCCGGCGGCCCCGGTGCGCCCCGGTGCCGGCTCCCGGCCCCGCCCCGCAGGCGCGGGCCAGGGGCGCCTCGATCCAGTGGGAGAGCTCCGCCAGATCCTCCAGGGACAGTCCGGGCCGGGCCCGTACCTCCTCCACCCGGACGTCCCCCTCGCTGACCACGGCGAGGGCGTCCACGCCGGCCCCGTCGGCGAAGGCGAGCCGGATCTGCAGCCACCGTGTCGCGCGGCTTCCCTCCCGCACCTCCCAGGCGGGGCGCACGGACACCGTGCCCTCACCCGGAGAGCGATCGGCAAGTCGAAGAGCAGACACCTCGGACACACACGCAACGTAACCGCCCGGCCACGCGCAGGCGAACGAACACGCTTCCCGGACGGCGCACGGCACCCTGTCAGCACAACGCTGTCGGTGCGATGCTGGAGGCGTCAGCGCCGGATGCGCTGGAGCGATCTCCTGAAGCTGGAGCGATCTCCTGAAGATCCCCTCAAGGGTGAGGAGCGCGGCCGTGCTGCGTGTCGCCGTCGTAGGTTCCGGCCCGAGCGGTTGCTACACCGCCCAGAGCCTCGTCCAGCAGGATCCCGAGGTGCGGGTCGACGTGCTGGACCGGCTGCCGTGCCCCTACGGCCTGGTCCGCTACGGCGTGGCACCGGACCACGAGAAGATCAAGTCCCTGCAGAACAACCTGCGCTCGGTGCTGGAGCACGAGCGGGTGCGCTTCCTCGGCGGAGTCGCGGTGGGGCCCGGCGGGGTGCCGGCCGCCCGGCTGAGGGAGCTGTACCACGCGGTGGTGTACTGCGTGGGCGCCGCCACCGACCGGCACCTGGGCATCCCCGGTGAGGACCTTCCGGGCAGCTGGTCTGCCACCGAGTTCGTCTCCTGGTACAGCGCGCATCCGGACGCCGCGGACGACGGGTTCGTGCAGGGGGTGCGGTCCGCCGTGGTGATCGGCGTGGGCAATGTGGCGGTGGACGTCACCCGGATGCTGGCCCGCGGCGTCACCGAGCTGGCCCCCACGGACATGCCGCAGGCCGCGCTGACGTCGCTCGCCAAGAGCCGGGTGACCGACATCCACATGGTGGGCCGGCGGGGCCCGTCCCAGGCCCGGTTCACCACCAAGGAGCTGCGCGAGCTGGGCACGCTGCCGGGCACCGCGGTGCTGGTGGACCGGCGGGAGGCCGGGACGGATCCCGCGTTCCTGGACCCCTCCGGGCTGCCGAACGCCCAGCGGCGCAATGTGGAGGTGCTGCGCGGCTGGGCCGACGCACCTCCCGCGCCGGAGGCCCGGCGGCGGATCCGGCTGCGCTTCTACCTCCGGCCGGTCGAACTGCTCGAGCGGAACGGGCGGGTGGGCGCGGTGCGCTTCGAACGGACGGCGCCGGACGGGGACGGCGGAGGGGGCGTGCGGGGCACGGGGCGGTTCGAGGAGATCGAGGCGCAGCTGGTGCTGCGCTCGGTCGGGTATCGCGGAGTGCCGCTGGAGGGGCTGCCGTTCGACGCCACGACCGGCACCGTGCCGCACCGGGCCGGCCGGGTGCTGCGCGGGGAGGCGGCGGCATCCGGCGAGTACGTGTCGGGCTGGATCAAACGGGGCCCGACGGGCGTCATCGGTACCAACCGGCCGTGCGCGAAGGAGACGGTGGCCTCCCTGCTCGCGGACGCCGCCGAGCTGGAGCAGCGGGAAGTGCCCTCTGATCCGCTTCCCCACCTGCGGGCCGAGGGCGTCGAGCCCGTCGGCTGGGCGGGCTGGTGCGCCATCGAACGCGCCGAGGCGGACCTGGGCGCCTCCCTGGGCCGGAGCGTGGTCAAACTCCCCGACTGGGAGTCCCTGCTCGCGGCGGCGCGGACGGCCGGGGCGTAGCGGGACGGGACAGCAGGCCCGGCCACGGCTCGGCGCCTGTCTGGCAGCAGGGCCCTTCTGATCGCGCGGTCAAACGCCGGTGCCCGTGGCGTAACCGGACCGGTCAAGCCTCGGCGCCCGTCTCGCGACAGGACCCGTCACGCAGCAAAGCCACGACCCGGGCGCCGTCCGGGCGCGTGTGCCCGTCCGGCAGCAGGGCCCTTCTGGCCGCGCGGTCAAACGCCGGTGCCCGTGGCGTAACCCGGACCGGTCAAGCCTCGGCGCCCGTCTCGCGACAGGACCCGTCACGCAGCAAAGCCACGACCCGGGCGCCGTCCGGGCGCGCGCTCACGGTCTCCGCGGGTCAGGCCGAGCCGCCCGTCACGTGGGCGTGTACCTGGCCCGCCAGCTCCTGCTGGTAGTCGGTGTAGGCGGCCCGCAGCGCCTCGCCCGGCCAGTGGGCGGGCAGCAGGGCGGGCGGCAGGACGGGGTCGGCGAGGAGGTGGCGGACCACGGCCGCGAAGGCGGTGAGCCGCTCGGCGGGGCGGTCCAGGCGCTCGATGTGCGCGAGCAGCGCACGGGCGTCGGCGGACCAGGCCTGAAGCGGCCACAGGCTCGCGGCGAGGTCGCGGGCGGGCTGCTCGGGACGGGCGGTGTAGTGCTGGGCGACGGCGCCGAGCGCGGCGGGCAGCGGGCGGTCGAGGTTGGCGGGGCGCAGCCAGACGCCCTCGCGCAGTTCCGCGAGACGCAGGGCCGCGAGTCGCGAGCGCAGCTCGGCGCGCTCGGCGGGGCCGCGGCCGGTCGCGGTGACCACGACCATCTCCCAGTCGCCGTCCCAGGGGCGGGTACGCGGCCGCACGGCCTCGTCCTGGCGGCGCTGGCGGTCCAGCAGCCGGTCGCTGAGCCGGTAGCCGGCCTCCGTGCGCCGCAGGTCCCCGGCGGCCACCATCCGGCTGAGCGCGGCGCGCAGGGTGGAGCCGCCGACGCCGAAGCCCGCCATCAGGCGCGCCAGATCCCGCGCGGGCAGCTCCGGCGGGTGGGTGCCGAGCAGCAGGCTCAGCACGATCGACCGCGCGGACAGGGGCCGCAGGCGGGGCTCGCCGGAGCGCGCGGGGTCGTTGATCGGCATGGGTCCGTACTGTACGACGGCCTGGCGTGTTGCACTATTGCTGCGGCTGCAGGAGGAGTGCAACACTCGCCCCATGGTCATGACTTTCGCGGAAGAGCAGCGCCCGGAGCCGGGCGCACCGGGCGGCGGACACGGCGGGTACGCCACGCACGAGGTCACCAATCAGGCGGGCCCGCTGGCCCCCTACGACGCCTCCGACGACGCCGCCCTGCTGGAGGGGCTGCGCCGCGAGGGCGCCGGCTGGGCCGAGGAGGAGCTGCGCCGGCTCGGCCGGGTCGCGGGCAGCGAGCAGGTGCAGGAGTGGAGCGATCAGGCCAACCGCCACGAGCCGGAACTGCGCACCCACGACCGGTTCGGGCATCGCATCGACGAGGTGGAGTTCCACCCGAGCTGGCACCACCTGATGCGCACCGCCGTGGCCGAGGGGCTGGCCGGGGCGCCCTGGGCGGACGAGCGGCCCGGCGCCCATGTGGTGCGCACCGCGGGCGGGCTGGTGTGGGGGCACACCGACGCGGGGCACGGCTGCCCGACCTCCATGACGTACGCGGCGGTGCCCGCGCTGCGCCGGCAGCCGAAGCTGGCGAAGGTGTACGAACCGCTGCTGACCAGCCGGGAGTACGAGCCGGGCCTGCGGGTGCCCACCGAGAAGCGCGGCCTGCTGGCCGGCATGGGGATGACCGAGAAGCAGGGCGGCTCGGACGTCCGCACCAACACCACCGTGGCCACGCCCACCGCGGAAGAGGGCGTGTACACGCTGCGCGGCCACAAGTGGTTCACCTCGGCGCCGATGTGCGATGTGTTCCTGGTGCTGGCGCAGGCGCCGGGCGGGCTGTCCTGCTTCTTCGTGCCGCGCGTGCTGCCGGACGGCACCCGCAACACCTTCCGCATCCAGCGGCTGAAGGACAAGCTGGGCAACCGCTCCAACGCCTCCTCCGAGCCCGAGTTCGACGGCACCGTCGCCTGGCTGGTCGGACCGGAGGGCCAGGGGGTGAAGACGATCATCGAGATGGTCAACTGCACCCGCCTGGACTGCGTGATGATGTCGGCGGCGCTGATGCGCAAGACGCTCGTCGAGGCGGGGCACCACGCCCGGCACCGCAGCGCCTTCGGGGCCCGCCTGGTGGACCAGCCGCTGATGCGCAACGTCCTGGCCGATCTGGCGCTGGAGTCGGAGGCGGCCACGACGCTCACGCTGCGGCTGGCCGGTGCCGCCGACCGTGCGGTGCGCGGGGACGAGAAGGAGCGGGCGTTCCGGCGGATCGCCACCGCCGTCGGCAAGTACTGGGTGACCAAGCGGGGCCCGGCGTTCACCGCCGAGGCGCTGGAGTGCCTGGGCGGCAACGGCTATGTCGAGGACTCCGGGATGCCCCGGCACTACCGCGAAGCTCCGCTGCTGTCGATCTGGGAGGGCTCGGGCAATGTGAACGCGCTGGACGTGCTGCGCGCCCTCGGCAAGGATCCGGCCACCGCCCAGGCCCTGTTCGACGAACTCGCCCTGGCAAAGGGCGCGGACGCCCGGCTCGATGCGGCGGTGGCCCGGCTGAAGCAGCAGCTCGGCGACGCCTCCCAGGTGACGGCCCGCCGACTGGTGGAGCAGATGGCGCTGACCCTGCAGGGCTCCCTGCTGGTCCGGCACGCCCCGCCCGCCGTCGCCGACGCGTTCTGCGCGACCCGGCTGGGCGGCGACTGGGGGCACGCCTTCGGCACGCTCCCCTCGGCGGCCGGCCTCGACACGATCCTGGAGCGTGCGCTGCCGGACGAGAACTGACTCCGCATCAAGCCACCCGCCGCAAGGTTTGCGCACAGTCACCTCTCGGGTGCGCATCGTTGTCAGTGTCGTGGTGCAGACTCGCGAACAGTTGGCACTTCGCCTGGGGAGGACAACGTGTTCACGGGGATCGACGAGGTCGACTGGGCCTCGATGCGGCATGCGTACGGGAGCGCGGAGGACGTGCCTCTCCTCCTCGAGGGGCTCGCCTCCGCGGACGCCGCCGAGCGGGAGACCGCGCTCGACGGCATGTACGGCGCCGTGCACCACCAGGGAAACGTGTACGACTCGACGCTGGCCTGCGTCCCGTTCCTCTTCGCGCTCGCCGTCCGCGAAGAGGTGCCGGACCGGGCGGGCATCGTGGACCTGCTGGTGAGCATCGGCGGGGAGGAGCCGGCCGGCGACGGCGGTCCGGACGACGGCCCAACGGACGACTACGCAACGGGCGGTGACGCAACGGACGGTGTCGAACCGGACCGGCTGCGCGTCAGGGCGCGGGCGGCCGTCCGCGCGAAGGCGGAGGTGTTCGCAGGGCTCACGGCGGACCCGGACCCCGCGGTGCGCCGTGCGGCGGCGGGCGCGGCCGTCCGGTTCCTGGAGCAACCGGGACGGGTGCTGAGCCTGTTGCGGATGCGGCTCGCCGACGAGCGGGACGAGAGGGTGCTGCTCGCGCTGATCGAGGGCCTCGGCCGGTTCGCCCGGCGGCACCCCGCGCACGCCGGAGCGGCGGTGGAGCTGCTGGCGGCGCACAGCGCCCCGCCGCACGGCCCGGGGCTGCGGCTGGCGGCGCTCGGCCAGCTGGCGGGGTGCGCGCCGGAGCGGCTGCCGGCGGAGCTGGTGCCGACCGTGCTGCGGCTGCTCCGGGAGCGGGCCCGGCTGCGCCCCGTCCTCCCCGACGAACCGGACGGCCCCGACACCGACACGCTCGTCGGCCGGCTGCGGCGGCTGCGCCCCTCGGACGAGGAGGGATCCCAGCTGCTGCGCACCCTGCACACGGCCCTCGACGACCGGATCGCCGACCGCACGGCGCTGCTGACGGGCCAGCTGTCCTGCCCCGACCCGGTGGACCGGTGCCACGCGGTGTGGATGGCGCCGGGCCTCTTCCGCACCTGGCGTGCCGACTACTCGGAACCGATCGCCCTGATCGGCGCCCAGCTCGCCGGCGAGGACGACCGGCTGCGCGACGCCGCGCTGTTCGTCCTCGCCGAACTGCACGAGCTCGCCGCACCGGCCGCCGACGCGCTGCACGAGCTGGTGACCGGCCGCCCGGAGGTGCGCATACGAAGATGGGGCAGCGGGGCCCCGACCCTGGGCGAGGCGGTCAAGGCGCTGGCTCGCACCGGGGATCCGCGCGCCGTGCCGGTGCTGGCCGAGGTGCTGGCCGGAGGGGTGGTACCGGACGACCTCGGCTACCAGATCCCCCATCTGGGCCCGGTGGCCGCGCCGCTCGCCCCGGCGCTGCGCGAGCGGCTCGCCCAGCTCCCCCTCGGCACCCCCGATTTGCACGAGCGCGCCGCGCCCCTGCTGCGGGCGCTGGCGGCCCTCCGCGACGCCGAGGCGCTGCCCGCGGTGCTGCGTCTGGCCACCGGGCTGCCCGCGGACCTGCGTCTGCGGGACTCGCTGCTCGCCTCGGCCGTCCGGACCCTGGGTGCGCTCGGGCGGCCGGCTCGGGAGGCAGCACCCGTGCTGCGCGGGCTGCTGGACGGCGCCTGCGGGGTGGCTGCGGCGGACGCGCTCTGGGCCGTCGAGGGGGATGCGGATGCCGTACTGCCCGTTCTTCTGCGGGAGTTGACCGGCGGCGGGACGCACGGCGGTCCCCGGGCGGCGGCGGAGGCCCTGGGCCGCATGGGACCGGCGGCCCGGGCCTGCGTGCCGGGGCTGCGCGAGCTGACCCGCTCCGGCGACCTGTGGGAGCGGACGGCCGCCGCGCAGGCCCTGTGGCGCATCACCGGGGAACCGGACGCGGCGGCGGACGTCCTGCGGGCGGCGTGGCGGGAGAACGAGTACACCCGCGTCCCCATCGCGGCGCTGGCGGCGGAGCTGGGCCCGGCGGCCGAGCCCCTGCACGACCTGCTCCGGGCGGAACTGTCCACCCGCCGCCGCCATCGGGCGACGTCGGGCGGCCACTCCGGCAACGACCTGCACGAGGACGAGCTGCTGCTGCGCAGCTGCCGGGAGGCTCTGGAAGGAGACAACTCGCCTGTGGCGTAGGCACGGTCGGCTCGGGCTCACCGGATGAGCTGGGGTCGCACGCGACGGGAGCGTCGGTCTCCCCTCCGTGCTCGCCACGGGCTCAGCTGGTGCTGCGGCCCCACTGCGGTCCGAGCCTCGCCCACGCGGCGCCCCACTCCTCCAGGCGGCGCTCCTCCAGCCGTCTGCGTACCGCGCGGGCGGCCGCGACCGGTATCAGTGAGGCGCCCACGGCAGCCGTCACACCGACCAGGGATGCCCGGAACCTGGCCTCGGAGGCGGTGGTGGGCCGGGTCACCTGCCGGCCCTCGCGGTCCGTCCAGACGGTGACCGGGGTGCCGGCCGCGCTCCCGGCCGGCACCCGTATCTGACCCGTGTGCGGGGCGCCGTCGGCGGACGTCCAGCGGGCCGTGGCCCACACATGGTCGGACCGGTTGTCCCGCAGGTCGTCGCGCGGTGTCCCCGGTGCCCTCTCGGTCAGATGTGCCTCGACCCGCCGCCACTCCGCGCGTTCCCGGGCCAGCTCCTGACCGACCGAGCGGGCAACCACCGCACCGGCGGCCACGGCGATCAGCAGGGTCAGGGCCCAGGAGGCGAGCAGGAACCAGGACTCGATCCGGTCCGACCGCCGCTTCAGCGGGTTGCGCCGCCAGCGCCACAGCCATCGGCCCGGTCCCCGCACCGCCCTCGCCATAGACGGCCCCTCCTCACCGCTCGCGGGGTTCTCCCGCAGCCGCCCTCCCATACGTCGGGCCGTCGCCGGATGCTCACCGCGAGCGGTGTGAGCGCGACCGCATCCGGCCCGCAGCGCGGCGCACCCGGCTGACCAGCGGGCCCGGCTGATCCAGAGGTGACTGTCAGTGGCGGGGTGCAGACTGGCCCGTGTCCGGAAACGAGACGTCGACGGAGACGTCGCGGAGGTGATCGGCATGACCGAGGTTCTGCTAGCCGTGGGCACCCGCAAGGGGCTGTTCATCGGGCGCCGGCGGGGAGGCACCTGGGAGTTCGACGAGAGCCCGTACTTCAACGCCCAGGCCGTCTACTCGGTCGCCATCGACACCCGCGGCGCGACCCCGCGGCTGCTGGCCGGCGGAGACAGCTCGCACTGGGGCCCGTCCGTGTTCCACTCCGACGACCTGGGCCGCACCTGGACCGAACCGGCCCGGCCCGCGGTGAAGTTCCCCAAGGACACCGGGGCGTCGCTGGAGCGGGTCTGGCAGCTGCATCCGTCCGCCGCCGAACCGGACGTGGTCTACGCGGGCACGGAGCCCGCCGCGCTGTACCGCTCGGAGGACCGCGGGGAGACCTTCGAGCTGGTGCGCCCGCTGTGGGAGCACCCGACGCGTTCGAAGTGGATCCCGGGCGGCGGCGGTGAGGGCCTGCACACCGTGCTCACCGAGGCACGCGACCCGCGGGCCATCACGGTGGCGGTCTCGACGGCCGGCGTCTTCCGCACGCAGGACGGCGGGGCGAGCTGGGCGCCGTCCAACTCGGGGGTGCAGGCGGTGTTCCTGCCGGACCCCAACCCGGAGTTCGGCCAGTGCGTGCACAAGGTGGCACAGGACGCGGCGGACCCGGACCGGCTGTACCTGCAGAACCACTGGGGCGTCTACCGCAGCGACGACGCGGGCGCGCACTGGACGGACATCGGCGAGGGGCTGCCGTCCACGTTCGGCTTCGCGGTGGTGGCCCATCCGCATCGCGGCGACACCGCATACGTCTTCCCCATCCAGGCCGACTCCGATCGCGTGCCCGCCGGGCGGCGCTGCCGGGTGTTCAGAACGGCGGATGCGGGCCGCAGCTGGGAGCCGCTCAGCGCCGGCCTGCCGCAGGAGGACCACTACGGCACGGTGCTGCGCGACGCCATGTGTCACGACGGCGCGGACCCGGCCGGTGTGTACTTCGGCAACCGCAACGGCGAGGTGTACGCGTCGGCCGACGACGGCGACAGCTGGCGGCAGTTGGCCGGGCATCTGCCGGACGTGCTCTGCGTACGGGCCGCGGTGGTCGGATGAAACGAGGTCTCTTAGCCGGTCGTGGCCACTGGTTGATCGCCCCTGCCGTTGCGGCAGTAGGGTGACGCCCGTGGCACCACGACCCTTGCATGAGATTGTCGAAGCGGGATGGGCCAAGGCCCTGGAACCGGTGGCCGGACGCATCGCCGCGATGGGTGAGTTCCTGCGCGCGGAGATCGCCGCGGGACGCACCTACCTTCCGGCCGGGCACCACGTCCTGCGCGCCTTCCAGCAGCCCTTCGACGAGGTACGTGTTCTGATCGTCGGGCAGGACCCGTACCCGACGCCGGGGCATGCGGTGGGACTGTCGTTCTCCGTCGCGCCCGATGTGCGGCCGCTGCCCGGCAGCCTGGTCAACATCTTCCGGGAGCTGACCGCCGACCTGGGCGTGCCCCAGCCGAGCACGGGTGATCTCACGCCCTGGACCGAGCAGGGCGTGCTGCTGCTCAACAGGGCGCTCACCACCGCCCCGCGCCGGCCGGGCGCGCACCGCGGCAAGGGCTGGGAGGAGGTCACCGAGCAGGCGATCCGGGCGCTGGCGGCGCGCGGCAAGCCGCTGGTCTCGATCCTGTGGGGCCGCGACGCGCGCAACTGCCGCCCGATGCTGGGCGATCTGCCCGCCGTGGAGTCCGCGCACCCGTCCCCGATGTCGGCCGACCGGGGCTTCTTCGGCTCCCGCCCGTTCAGCAGGGCCAACGACCTGTTGATCCGTCAGGGCGGCCAGCCGGTGGACTGGCGCCTGCCATGACCGGGACCGGGGCGGAGCCGGGGTCCGGCTTCCTCGCCGTCGACTCCGGGGGTTCGGGCCTGCGGGTCGTCGTGGGGACGGCCGGGCGCGGCCCGCTGGCCCGTGCCGCCTCCGGCGAACCGGTGCGCACCGGCGCCCGGGGGATCGACGCCGGCCACCTCCTGGAGCAACTGCTGCCCCTGGCCCGGTCCTTGGCCGCCGAGACCGGGGTTGAACGGCTGGAGACGGCGGTCGTCGGGGCGGCCGGGCTGGCGAGCCTGGGCGACGAACTGCGCGCCGAGCTGCCGGGTGCGCTCGCCCGGGAGCTGGGCACGCGGCGGACCGCGCTGGCCGCCGACGCGGTCACGGCATACGTGGGTGCCCTCGGACCGCGCCCGGGTGCGGTGATCGCCGCCGGTACGGGGCTGATCGCGATCGGCACGGATCTGACCCGCTGGCGCCGGGCCGACGGCTGGGGCCATCTGCTCGGCGACTGCGGCGGCGGCGCATGGATCGGCCGGGCGGGCCTGGAGGCCGCGCTGCGCGCCCACGACGGCCGTACGGGCGGTTCCGCCCCGCTGCTGGCGTGTGCCGAGGAGATGTTCGGTCCCGTCGCGGGGCTGCCGGGGCGGCTGTATCCGCGCACCGACCGGCCGGCCGTGCTCGCCTCGTTCGCGCCGCGGGTCGCCGAGTGCGCCCCTGACGACCCGGTCGCCGAGGGCATCCTGCGTGCGGCGGCCCGGCACATCGCGGACTCGGCCGCGGCCGTCCTCCCGCGGAATGACGCCGCCGAGCCGCTGGTCGCGCTCACCGGAGGTCTGCTGAACCTGGGCGACCCGCTGGTCACGTCGGTGGACGAGGAGCTGGCGAAGCGGGTGCCGGGCGTGCGGCGGGTGCCGGCGGAGGGGGATCCGCTGCACGGGGCGGTGCGGATCGCCACCGATCTCGCCACCGGCTCGTTCACTCTTCCCCGTGATGCGGCGATGCTGTGTGTGACGAGCCCGGCGGGTGAGCGGAGCACCCCCGAGCCGCGCACCGACACGTAACGCAAGCGACATATCCGGACGGATACCGCTCACCTGCACCCTCCCCGAACAGGGGAGCCCAAGAAGCCACTAACATGCCGCACCATGAGCACCCCCACTGGGCCCGCGTCCGGCCTGCCAGTACGAATGCCGCGCCCCCGCCAGCCTGGACGGCACCGCCGCCCCGAGCCTCTGGTGGCTCCCGAGGGCGCGCCCGCGCTCGTCCTCGCCGTGCCGGGTACTCCCAGTAGTGCCATTCGCTCGCTCGCCGACGAGGTCGTGAGCATCGCCCGCTCCGAGCTGCCCGGCCTCGACGCCCGGATCGGCTACCTCGACGGCGAGGCCGACGCGAGCGCGGAGTTCCCGTCGCTGCAGGCGGTCCTCGCGCGGGCCTCAGAGGAGCGCACCGCCCGCTACGAGCAGGCGCGTGCCGCCGGTCACGACGTGAAGGAGCCGGACGGCCCCGTCGCCGTGGTCGTGCCGCTGCTCGCCGGCCCGGACAGCGCGCTGCTGCGCCAGGTCCGCCAGGCCGTGATGGACAGCCGTGTCGCCGCCGATCTGACCGATGTGCTCGGCCCGCACCCGCTGCTCGCCGAGGCGCTGCACGTGCGGCTCTCCGAGGCGGGTCTGGCGCGCGCCGACCGGGCCCGGCTGTTCACGGTGGCGACCGCCGCCGACGGCATCATCCTGGCGTCCGTGGGCGGCGACGAGGCGGTGCAGGCGGCCGGGATCACCGGCATGCTGCTCGCCGCACGCCTCGCGGTGCCGGTGATGGCGGCCGCGCTGGACCAGGAGGGCTCGATCGCCTCCGTCGCCGAGCAGCTGCGCGGCGCCGGTTCCCAGCAGCTGGCGCTCGCGCCGTACCTGATCGGCCCGGAGATCGACCAGAGCCTGATCGCCGAGGCCGCGAAGGAGGCGGAGTGCTCCGCCTCCGAGCCGTTGGGCGCGTACCCGGCGATCGGCAAGCTCGCCCTGGCCAGGTACACGACCGCCCTGGGCATCACCCCGCAGCAGCCGCAGGGGACGCCGGCCCGCTGACGCGGCCGCCGCCGGACAGGCGCCGCACCGAAGCAGCCGGACAGGCGCCGCACCGAAGCAGAAGGGGGCCCGCTCATCACGAGCGGGCCCCTCTCGGTGTCCGGAGTTCAGCCGGTGTGCGTGGTCGGCCGGCGCCGGCGGTCAGCCGATCACCACGCAGGACGCCGCCGTCACCTCGATCGCGCCGCGCCGGCGCGGCACACCGGTGGCCGGATCCGTCGCGAACCAGGTCACGTCGCCGGAGCGTTCGTTGGCGACGTAGAGGAACCCGCCGTGCGCGGTGAGCGCGCGGGGCCAGTGGCCGCCGCAGGGCACGGTGGCGGTCAGCCTCGGGACCGCCACGTCCCGGTCGGCCGTGAACACGGACAGGACGTCCGCGCCCCGGGTCGCGGTCCACACGAAGCGGCCGTCGGGCGAGACGGCCACGCCGGACGGGTAGGCGTCCCCGGCCGGGGCGCCGGGCAGCACCGGCAGCTCGGTGAGCGGTTTGAGCAGGCCCTCGGTGGCGTCCCAGTCGCAGACCAGGAGCGTGGGGCTGAGCTCGTTGAGGACGTAGGCCCGGGTGCCGTCCGGATGGAAGGCCAGATGGCGCGGGCCCGAGCCGGGGCGCAGGGCGGTCTCCCGGTGCACGGCGGGCACGCCGTCGTCGAGGGTGCACACCCGCACCGAGTCCGTGCCGAGGTCGATGCTCACGGCCCAGCGTCCGCTCGGGTCGGGCTGCACCTGGTGGGCGTGCGGCCCCTGCTGGCGCTGCGGGTGGGGTCCGGAGCCGGTGTGGGGCAGCGTCCCGGACGGCGCCGGGGCGAGCGAGCCGTCCGCCAGGACGGGCACGGCGGTGACGCTGCCCGAGCCGTAGTTGGCGGTCAGGACGTGCCCGGCGAACAGGCTGAGGTGGGTCGGCCCGTTCCCGTCGACGGGCACCGGGGGTCCTTGCGGTGCGGGCCGGTCGCCGTCCACCCGGTACGCGGCGACGGCGCCCTCGGCCGTCTCGCTGACCGCGTACAGGGTGCGGCCGTCGGCGGACAGGGCCAGATAGGACGGGTCCGGTACGCCGTTCAGCGACGCCAGGACGGTCAGCGCGCCGTCGTCGGGCGAGATCGCCGCGGTGACGATTCCGGGGCCGCCGGCCGCGGTGAAGGATCCGATGAACGCCCGTCGCCTGCCGTCCGTCACGGCTGTCCCCTCTCGTCCCTGCCGCTGTCCGCTCGTCCCCTGCCGCTGTGCGCCGGGCCGCGCCGCGTCCGCCCGACGACCGACGGTAGCAGTCGATCAGTTCAGGTCCGGACCAAGTTCGGATCAGGCGACACCCTCGATGGGTGCGGCTCGGGCAGGCCCGGGCCGCTGCACGGGGTGCGGCGGATCAGGCGCCGACCAGCGGCGAGCCGGACGGGGCGCGCAGGGGCGCGGCGAGCTCGGCGAGGGCACGCTCCAGGCCGTGGAGGTGCTCCAGGGCGGGTTCGGTGGCCGCAGGGGCGGTGCCCGGAGCGACGTCGCGTCCCTCGGTGAGCGCCTCGACCGCCGCCTCCACGCGCCAGCAGGCGGCGGCCAGCCGGGCGTCGTGCGAGGCCTCGGGGTCGGCGGCGACGGCGACCAGGCCGCGGATCTCGCGGGCGCAGTCGTCGAGCAGGTCCAGCACCCGGCGGGCCCGCCGCTTGCGGCCGAGCATCGGGTTCAGCGGGTGCACCAGCGGGGCGACGGAGAGCCGGACCCGGGCCAGCAGCTGCTCCAGCTCGGCGACCTTCGGCCGGGGGTCCGCGCCCTCGGTCCCGGCGAGCCGGGCGGCCGTCTCGGCCGTGCAGGCGTGGACGCAGCGCAGGGCCCGCTGGATCCAGGCGTCGGTGACGCTGTGCGTGGTCACGGGCAGCACGAACGCCACCGCGAGCACCGCGCCGAGCGCGCCGACGCCGGTCTCCACCAGGCGCAGCGCCAGCAGGCCCGGGCTCAGCACGCCCAGGAGGCCGTAGAGCATGGCGGCGAGCACGGTCACCCAGAGCATCATCCAGGTGTAGGAGAGGGCGGCGGTGTAGAAGATGCCGAAGACCGCGGCGGCCACGATCACGGCGGTCGGCAACGCGTCGCCGTGCACGGGGACGGCGATCAGCAGGCTGAGCGCGCCGCCGAGGACCGTGCCCATGAACCGGCGGAAGCCGCGGACCAGGGTCTCGCCGCGCGAGGTGGTGTTGACGAAGATCCACCAGGTGGCGCCGACGGCCCAGTACCAGCGCTCGCCGGAGACCAGCTGGCCGACGACGAGGGCGAAGGCCGCTCCGGCGGTCGCCTGGACCGCCTGGCGGGTGGTGATGCGGGCCAGCCCGGTGCCGCCCGGCGGCGCCGGCACGGTGGCGGGCGGCGGCGCCGGCACGGTGGCGGGCGGCATCCGCCGCTCGTAGCACCACAGCCCGAAGCGCACCACCGCGGCGGTGAGCACGGAGAGCAGCACCGAGGTGTACAGCTCGGGCAGTCTGCCCGGCGTCGCCTCCAGGAACTGCGCCGCGAAGTACGTCATGAACGCGAACACGCCGAGGCTGTGCCCGCGCGGGCCCCAGCGGCGGGCGTAGACGCCCGCGCCGACCACGGTGAGGAAGGCGAGGTCCCGGGCGAGCGGCTGGTCGTGCAGCTCGGCCGCGAGGGCGAGCACGGGAAGGCCCACGGCCGGGAGCAGCGCCGTGGTGACCGCCTGTTCGCGGACGGTGGCGTCGGTGACGGTGAACAGGGCGAGCAGGGCGGCCAGTCCGCCGGTGATGGCTCCCACGAGCGAGTGCCCGGCCAGGCCGCACACGACGACGGCCAGACCGATGCCGAGCACGGCACGGGTCGCGAAGCGCAGCCGCACGCGACCCGGGTCCGGAGCCATGAACGCCCTCTTCAGCACCGTCTACCGCCCCCTGGAAGTTCCATCGGAATGTGGCACGAAAAAGGCGCCGCGGACATCCGCAGCGCCATCGACCCCTCTATATCACCACCTCGGCCACCAACGGCTCAACTCGCCAGCCGCTCACTGTGCCATTGGTACAGTACGAGGGCCCGCAGAGCGGCCGCTGGAGTGCCAACGGCCGACACCGACCGAGGAGGCCGGACTCCCATGGCCGTGGACGAACTGGACACCCGCATCCTGCGGCTGCTGCTGGAGCAGCCGCGCACCAGCGTGCGGGAGTACGCCCGCATCCTCGGGGTGGCGCGCGGCACGCTGCAGGCCCGCCTGGACCGCATGGAGCGCGAGGGCGTGATCACCGGCACCGGGCCGGTCCTCTCCCCCGCCGCGCTGGGTCATCCGGTGCTCGCCTTCGTGCACATCGAGGTCACGCAGGGACATCTGGACGAGGTCGGCGACGCGCTGGCGGAGGTGCCGGAGATCGTCGAGGCGTTCTCCATCACCGGCGGCGGCGATCTGCTGACCCGGGTGGTGGCGCGGGACAACGGGCATCTGGAGGACGTGATCCAGAAGCTGATCAGCCTGCCCGGCGTGGTGCGCACCCGCACCGAGGTGGCGCTGCGCGAGCGGGTGCCGCACCGGCTGCTGCCGCTGGTGGAGTCGATCGGGCGCGGCACCCGCGGCCGGGACGCGTGACGGAATCGCGGGTGATCCGGCGACGGATCCACATGTGATCTTCGGCACGTCCCCCGCCGTGGCCGCCGGCTCTTTGCCCGGAATGCCGGGTCCGTGGGCCCGCTGAGCGGGGAGGACGGCCCCGGGACGCAGTGACGGCATGTCAACTGGCGCAGGTGCCGGGAGGTGGGCCGAAAGATTTTTCCCGGAACGCTGATTGTCTTGCCGCTGCCGTGCGTACTTCCTGCTGTTGGGCCGTTCTTATCCCAGGAGGCACGATGCGCATCTCGCGCAGCACGGCAGGAACCGCGTTCGTGGGCGGAGCCATGGTTCTCACCCTCGCCGCGCTCGCTTATCCCACCATGCTGGGCGTGCAGAACACATCGACCAAGCAGGACCGCATCATCGCCAACACCAACTACGGTCCGCTGACCGAGGCGGACCGTGACTTCGTGGTGAAGGTGCGGGCTGCGGGCCTCTGGGAGCACCCCCTGGGCCTGATGGCGATGAAGCGCGGCACCACGAAGGAGATGAAGGAGGCGGGCGAGCATCTCGTCGTCGGGCACGGCCGGCTGGACGAGAGCTGCCGCAAGATCTCGCTCGAGCTGGGCATCACGCTGCCCAACCAGGCGTCCCCGCAGCAGGAGCAGTTCGTGCAGACCGTGAACTCCGCCACCGGCAAGGAGTTCGACTCGGTCGCGGTGAACATCATGCGGGTGACGCACGGCCAGATCTTCCCGGTCATCGCCAAGGTGCGTGCCACCACCCGGAACACGCTGATCCGGCAGCTGGCCGACCAGGCCAACGACACGGTGCTGGACCACATCACCGTCCTGGAGAAGACCGGCCTGGTCAATCAGGAGCAGGTCAACTTCCAGCAGACCAACCCGCCCAAGATGCCCGCGGAGCAGGTGACCCCGCCGGCGCCGGCGGCCGGCGCACCGGTGAAGGTCCTGGAGATCCCGGAGAACCTGAAGGACCTCAACACAGCCTCTCCCGCTCCGTCGCCGTCGGGCGAGGTCAAGTAGCCGCTCAGTCCCAGGTGTCCCCTCTTCGAGAACCCGTCAGGACCTGCGGCGGGGCTTGCCCCGCCGTGGGTTCCTGGCCGCGCCGCCGGTGCCTCCCCGGCGGCCACCGCCCGCCGTCCGCCGGTTCCCGGCCCGGTCCCGGCCGGTGCGGCGCTCCTTCTCCTGCGGGGCGCGGTCGGGCTGCTTGCGGCCGCGGGTGCTGTTGACGGTCCGGCCGCGGACGATGCCGATGAAGTCCTCCACCTGGTCGGTGTGCGCGTCCTCCCGCCAGGCCAGCGCCACGCTGGACGCGGGGGCGTCCGTCAGGGGCCGGTGGGTGAGGTCCTTGCGGTGGTGCAGCCGGGCCAGCGACAGCGGCACCACGAGCACACCGATCCCGGCGGCGACCAGCTCCACGGCGTCGGCGGTGGTGGCGGGCCGCTCCAGGGCGGGCCTGCCGGGCAGAGTGTCCCAGTCGAGAACGTCGTCGAGCGGGTGCAGCACGATGTCGTCGGCCAAATCCTCCGGGGACACCTCGTCGACGGCCGTCACCAGATGGTCCCTGGGGACGACGACGACCGTCTGCTCGGTGTAGAGGGGGATCGCGCTGAACACCGTCCGGTCGACGGGCATCCGGACCAGGCCGGCGTCCGCGTCCCGGTCCCGCAGCCGCTCGACCGCCTCACCGGGCGGCACCTGGGTGAGGGTGAGCGGGACTCCGGGCAGCCGCTCGTTCCAGATGCGCACCCATTTGTCGGGCATCACGCCGGGGACGTACACGAGCCGGAACGAGGGGGACACTTCCGAGCCTGTCACCAGGCCAGGTTACCGGCCGTGGCCGGCACTCGGGCACACGCTCGATACGCTGGACCCCATGACGTCGCACCAGAGCACCCAGACGATGAAGCCCGCGACCGCGGCGAAGAAGCTGGGTGTGTACCTCGAGGCCACCCCCGCCGAGTTCCGTGAGGGCATGGTCTCGCGGGACGAGCTGAACGCGCTGCAGGCCGACCCGCCCGAGTGGCTGCGGGACCTGCGGCGCAACGGCCCGCACCCGCGTCCCGTGGTCGCGGCGAAGCTGGGGGTGTCCATCTCGGGGCTGGCGCGCGGGGGGATCACCGAGCCGCTGACCACCGAGCAGATCGAGGCGCTGAAGCAGGAGCGTCCCGAGTGGCTGGAGCGGGAGCGCGCCACTCAGGCGGAGGTTCGCAAGGAGGCGGCCCGGCTCAAGCAGCGCAAGGCGGAGCGCGGGACCCGCTGAGACACGGCTGCGCCTGCTTCGAACGAAACCGGCGGCCGG
>NZ_BAAAIZ010000004.1:75626-85575 GCF_039526425.1 Streptomyces thermospinosisporus | reverse complement strand
CCGGTGCAGTGTGTGGGAGGGCTAGCGCTCCAGACCCTCATCGACCGGCTCCAGCAACTCCTCCTTGGGCTTGGGGGCCGGGGCGGGCGTCGCGGCGCCGCGGCCCGCCAGGCGGAGGGCGATGGGCTCGGTGTAGCGGGCGGTGAGGGGGCCGAGGATGACCAGCACCAGGACGTAGGCGGTGGCCAGGGGGCCAAGCTCGGGTTCGACACCGGCGGTGACCGCCAGGCCGGCGATGACGATGGAGAACTCACCGCGGGCGACCAGCGTGCCGCCCGCGCGCCAGCGGCCCTTGGGCGAGACTCCGGCCCGGCCGGCGGCCCAGTAGCCGGTGGCGATCTTGGTGAGCGCGGTGACCACGGCGAGGGCCAGGGCCGGCAGGATCACCGGGGGGATCGACTCCGGGTCGGTGTGCAGGCCGAAGAAGACGAAGAACACCGCGGCGAACAGGTCCCGCAGGGGCGCCAGCAGGTTGTGCGTGCCCTCGGCGACCTCGCCCGACAGAGCGATGCCGACCAGGAAGGCGCCGACCGCCGCCGAGACCTGCAGCTGCTGGGCGAGACCGGCGACCAGCAGGGTGAGGCCCAGCACCACCAGCAGGAGCTTCTCCGGGTCCTCGCTGGAGACGAAGCGGGAGATCACCCGGCCGAAGCGGACGGCGACGAAGAGCACCAGACCGGCGACACCGAGCGCGATGGCCAGGGTGACGCTGCCCGCGGCGAGGCTGACGCCGGCGAGCAGGGCGGTGATGATCGGCAGGTAGACCGCCATCGCCAGGTCCTCGAGCACCAGGATGCTGAGGATGACCGGGGTCTCGCGGTTGCCGAGACGTCCCAGGTCGCCGAGCACCTTGGCGATCACGCCGGACGAGGAGATCCAGGTGACACCGGCCAGGACCACGGCCGCGACCGGACCCCAGCCCATCAGGAGCGCGAGGGCGGCGCCGGGCAGGGCGTTGAGCGCCATGTCGACCAGACCGGCCGGGTACTGGGTCTTGAGGTTGGAGACCAGGTCACTGGCCGTGTACTCCAGACCCAGCATGAGCAGCAGCAGGATCACACCGATCTCGGCGCCGATGGCGACGAACTCCTCGCTGGCGCCGAGCGGCAGCAGCCCGCCCTCGCCGAACGCCAGTCCGGCGAGCAGGTAGAGCGGGATCGGTGAGAACTGCAGGCGGCCGGCGAGCCGGCCCAGCAGACCGAGGCCGAGAATGATCGCACCGAACTCGATCAGGAAGATTGCAGAAGAGTGCACGTGCTCACTCCCGGTCGAGTATCCGGGCCGCCGCCTCGACGCCTTCACGGGTGCCGATGAGGATCAGCGTGTCGCCGCCCGCCAGCCGGAAGTCCGGCGCGGGCGACGGGATCGCCTCCGCCCTGCGCAGCACCGCCACGATCGACACGCCCGTCTCGGTGCGCATGCGGGTCTCGCCCAGGAGACGGCCGTTCCAGTAGGAGGTCGTGGGCAGCTCGATCCGCTCGGCGACCAGACCGAGGTCGGTGGTGTGCAGCAGGTTGGGGCTGTGGTGGTCGGGCATCAGGGCGTCTATCAGCGCCGCCGACTCGGCGACCGTGAGCTTCAGCGACTGGGCGCAGGCGTCGGGGTCGTCGGAGCGGTAGATGTTGACCGTGCGGGCGCCGTCCCGGTGGGCGATGACGGACAGGTGCTGGTGCTCACGCGTCGTGAGGTCGTACTGCACGCCGATGCCCGGCAGCGGCGTGGTGCTCATCCGTGGAGCAGGCACAGCCCGTCCCCTTCCAGTTCTGCTTCGTTCTTGGTCGTACGACATGGGCGAACACGCCGAATGCGGCGCTTCATCGTACTGATGGTCCACACCCAGGCGGACATCGTGCCATCCGGCCGTTCGGCGCGAACATGGGTGTTGCCACGGATGGACAGATGCCGCGCCGCGGCACGAGGATCCCCGCCGGAGGCCGTGTCGCCACAGCCCGGCCCGCCCGCGTAGGCGTTCGCGCCCGCGGGTACCCGGTGGCACCCGGGGACGGGAGTGAGCAGTGAACGACACGGTGATCGTGGGAGTGGACGGCTCGCCGCACAGTCTCGCCGCGGTCGACACCGCGGCCCGTGAGGCCCATCTGCGCCGCGCCGAGCTGAGGATCGTCCACGCCTTCAGTCACACGGCCGATCTGGACCCGATGATCCACGGCGTGCTGGTACAGGCCGAGCAGCGCGCCGGCGACCTCTTCCCGGACCTGGAGATCGCCAGGACGGTCGCGGCCGGTGACACGCTGACGGTGCTGCAGAGCGAGTCACGGCACGCGGTGCTGGCGGTGGTCGGCAGCCGGGGGCACAGCGGGTTCGGCGATCTGCTGCTCGGCTCGACGGTGGTGAAGCTGGCCGCGCACGGGTACTGCCCGGTGATGGTGGTCCGCGGGCGCCCGGACCCCGAGGGGCCGGTGCTGCTCGCCGTGGACGGCTCCGCGGCCGGGGCGGCGGCGGTGGGCTTCGCCTTCCGCGAGTGCGCGCTGCGCGAGGTGCCGCTGGTGGCCATGCATGTGTGGAACACCTGGAGCGAGCCCACGCCCTACGCGGGCCCGGCCGACCCGCTGAACGTCGTGGTCGACCTGGACCAGCTGCGCGAGACGCACGAGCGGCTGCTGGCGGACGCGGTGGCGGCGGAGCGCGCCGCGCATCCAGAGGTCGCCGTGGAGCTGCGGGCGGAGCGGGGCAGGGTGCGGCATGCGCTGCTGGAGGCCTCGAAGGACGCCCAGCTGCTGGTCACCGGGGCGCGCGGGCACGGCGGCTTCACCGGGCTGCTGCTGGGCTCGGTGAGCCAGGCGCTGCTGTACCACGCCGACTGCCCGGTGGTCGTGGTGCGCCACCGGAAGTGAGCCGGGTTTCGGGAGTGAGCCGGGTTTGATGAGCCCGCACGAAGCGGCGCGCGCGGTCGGGCACCTTCGCAGACGCAGAGGTGGGTCAGGCTCCCGCGAGGAAGCTGAGCCGTACCCGGCGCTCGGGGTTGTCGCGGTTGGTGTCGACCAGGCAGACCGACTGCCAGGTGCCCAGCTCCAGGCGGCCGCCGATCACCGGCAGCGTGGCGTGCGGCGGGACCAGGGCGGGCAGCACATGGTCGCGGCCGTGGCCGGGGCTGCCGTGCCGGTGCTGCCAGCGGTCGTCGGCGGGCAGCAGGGTGTGCAGGGCCGCCAGCAGGTCGTGGTCGCTCCCGGCACCGGTCTCGATGACGGCGATCCCGGCGGTGGCGTGCGGCACGAAGACGTTCAGCAGTCCGTCGCGGCCGGCCGCCGTCTCCCGGAGGAAGGACTCGCAGTCACGGGTGATGTCGACGACCCTCTCCGCGGATCCGGTGGCGACGGTGAGGACTCGGGTGGTGAAGGCATCTGACATGCCCTCCATCCTCGCCCATGCGCCGGGCTTCACCAGGGAAGGGCGGGAAGATCCACGGACGCGGCGCGGTTGTTGAAACTATGAACGACATCCGTGAGGTCGACGTGGTCGTCATCGGTGCCGGGCAGGCGGGCCTGTCCAGTGCCTATCACCTGCGGCGCACCGGCTTCGTGCCGGACCGCGACTTCGTGGTGCTGGACCACTCCCCCGGCCCCGGCGGCGCCTGGCGGTACCGCTGGCCGTCCCTGACGTACGGCACGGTGCACGGCATGCACGCGCTGCCCGGCATGGAGCTGACCGGCGCCGATCCGGCGCGCCCCTCCTCCGAGGTGATCACCGAGTACTTCGACCGCTACGAGCGGGCCTTCGGTCTGCGGGTGCGGCGCCCCGTTGACGTGCGGGCCGTGCGGGCCGTGCGCGAGAACGGCGACGGACGGCTGCTGGTGGAGTCGTCCGAAGGCTCGTGGGCGACGCGGGCCCTGATCAGCGCCACCGGCACCTGGGACCGGCCGTTCTGGCCGCGCTACCCGGGCCAGGAGACCTTCCGGGGACGGCAGTTGCACACCGCGCAGTACCCGGGGCCCGAGGCGTTCGCCGGGCTGCGGGTGGTCGTGGTGGGCGGCGGGGCCTCGGGCACCCAGCATCTGCTGGAGATCGCGCCGTACGCGGCGAGCACCACCTGGGTGACCCGGCGACCGCCGGTGTTCCGCGAGGGGCCGTTCGACGAGGAGGCCGGGCGGGCCGCCGTCGCCCTGGTCGAGGAGCGGGTGCGGCAGGGGCTGCCGCCGCGCAGCGTCGTCTCGGTGACGGGGCTTCCGCTCACCGACGCGATCCGGCAGGGCATCGCCGACGGCGTCCTCGACCGGCAGCCCATGTTCGACCGGATCACCCCGGACGGCGTGGAGTGGAAGGACGGCCGGCGGGTCGAGGCCGACGTCATCCTGTGGGCCACGGGCTTCCGCCCGGCGGTGGACCATCTCGCCCCGCTGCGGCTGCGTGAACCGGGCGGCGGCATACGGATGGAGGGCACGCGCGTGGCCGCCGATCCACGCATCCACCTGGTGGGCTACGGCCCGTCCGCCAGCACCATCGGCGCGAACCGCGCCGGGCGTGCGGCGGTGCGGGACATCAGACGGCTGCTCGCCGAGCAGCCGCTCGCCGCGGCGTGACGGACTGCCGGTGCGGGCGGGGGGTTTCCCGGTACGGGCCGGGGGTTTCGCGGGTGGCACGGGGCGGTGCACCCGCTGGACGGCGGCCGGCGCGCTCGGCAGCGGCTCACCGGCTCACCCCTTGGCCGCCTCCGCCTTCTTCTGCTCGGCGGCCTTCTTCAGTGCGGCGTCGCGCTCGGCGACATTGCGCTGGTGCTCCTTGAGGTCGGCGGTGAATCGGGTGTCGCCGGGCTTGACCGTGACGAAGTAGAGCCAGTCGCCGGGGGTGGGGTTGATCGCGGCGCGCAGGGCCTCCTCACCGGGGTTGCCGATGGGGGTCGGGGGCAGACCCATGCGCTGGTAGGAGTTGTAGGGGCTGTCGACCTTGGTGTCGGCGGCCTTCGCGTGCAGGGTGGGCCGGCCGAGGGCGTAAGAGACGGTGGAGTCCATCTGCAGCGGCATGCCGCGCTCCAGCCGGTTGAAGATCACCCGGGCCACCTTGCCCATGTCGTCCTCGGTGGAGGCCTCCGCCTGGACGATGCTGGCGATGGTGACCGCCTGGTAGACGTTCATGGCGTTGCGCTGCGCACCGGCGGCGATCGGGACCCCGTTGAACTTCCGCTGGGCGGCGTCGGCCATCTCCGCCAGCAGCTTTTCGGGGGTCGTCCCCTTCTGCAGCGGATACGTCCCGGGGAAGAGGTAGCCCTCCGGGTTGCCCTCCGCGTCGGTGGGCAGCTCGAGGCCGGCCTTGCCGAGGGACTTCTGGGTGGTGCCCGCGGGCAGGGCGAGGGCCTTGTCGACGGCGGCGTAGACCTGGCTCGCGCGCCAGCCCTCCGGGACGACCAGCGCCGTGGGGCGGGCGTCGCTCTCGTCCCCCAGGATCAGCAGCGGCACCGCCACGGCGGTGCCTGCCACGACGGCCCCGGTCGCCATGAGGGCGAGACGGCCCCGGCGCGTCAGCCGGATCGAGTTCCGTGACGGAGTGTTGGTCTGCATGCGGGCACGGTAACCCTCATATCGTCACAAACCCGGCATATATTCATCTTGTCGGCTCCAGTTGAGCATCCCGGCGTACCAGCGCCGCGTACCGACCGCCCCGCTCCAGCAGCTCCTCGTGCGTGCCGCGTTCGACGACCCTCCCGGAATCGAGCACCACGATCTGGTCGGCGTTGCGGACGGTGGACAGCCGGTGGGCGATGGTGATGGTGGTGCGGTTGGCCGACAAGGCGTCGATGGCCTTCTGGACGGCGGCCTCGGTCCGGGTGTCGAGGGCGCTGGTGGCCTCGTCGAGGACCAGCACCGGCGGATCGCGCAGGATGGTGCGGGCGATGGCCAGTCGCTGCTTCTCGCCTCCGGAGAAGCGGTGCCCGCGCTCGCCGACGACCGTGTCGTAGCCGTCGGGCAGGGAGGCGATGTGGTCGTGGATCTGCGCGGCCTCGGCCGCCGCGTACAGCTCCTCGTCGGTGGCGTCCGGCTTGGCGAAGCGCAGATTGTCGGCGACCGAGGCGTGGAAGAGGTACGTCTCCTGCGAGACCACGCCGACCGCGCGGGCCAGGGTGTCGAAGTCCAGGGCGCGGACGTCGACCCCGTCGAGGGTGACCCGGCCGCCCGTCACGTCGTAGAGCCGGGGCACCAGATGCCCCAGCGTGGACTTGCCCGCACCGGTCGGGCCGACCACGGCGAGGCTGGAGCCGGCGGGGACGGTGATGTCGATGCCGTCGAGCACGGTGGTGCCCTTGCCGTCGTACCGGAACTCCACGTTCTCGAAGCGGACCTCGCCCTTGACCCGCTCCAGGCGCACGGGGTCGGGGCGTTCGGTGATGTCGACCGGCAGGTCGAGGTACTCGAAGATGCGCTGGAACAGCGCGAGCGAAGCCTGGATCTGCACGCCGGTCGACAGCAGGCTCACGGCGGGCCGGAACAGCCCCTGCTGGAGCGAGACGAAGGCGACGAGCGTGCCGAGGGAGACCTCGGGGCCGCCCGCCTGGACGGCGATGCCCGCGGTCCAGTAGATGACGGCGGGCATGGCGGCCATGACGACGGTGATCACGGCCATGCGCCAGCGGCCGGCCATGTTCGACCGCACCTCCAGATCCACCAGCGCCTCGGACTCCTCGGCGAACGCCCTGGTCAGGGAGTCCGAACGGCCCATGGTGCGGCCCAGCAGGATGCCGCTGACGGACAGCGACTCGGTGACCGTGGCGGCCATCGCCGCCATCTGCTTCTGGCGCTGGGTGGTGATCCGCTTGCGTTCGTCCCCGACCCGGCGGCTGATCCACACGAACACCGGCAGCAGGGCCAGCGATACCACCGTCAGCCGCCAGTCGAGGGCGAGCATGGCCACGACGGTCGCCACCACGCTGGTGAGGTTGGAGACCAGGGAGGTGGCCGTGGAGGTGACCGTGGCCTGCATGCCGCCGATGTCGTTGGCGATGCGGGACTGGACCTCGCCGGTGCGGGTGCGGGTGAAGAAGGCCAGCGACATCCGCTGCAGCCGGCCGTAGACGGCGGTGCGCAGATCGTGCATGACGCGCTGCCCGACCGTGGTGGAGATCAGCGTCTGCAGGACGCCGAACACGCTGGTGAGGACGGCGCTGAGGATCATGCCGAGGGCGAGCAGGCTGAGCAGCCCGGTGCGGCCCTCGGGGATCGCCACGTCGAGGATCGCTTTCAGCAGGAACGGGGAGGCGACGGTGACCAGCGACGAGGCGCAGACGAGCAGACCGACGAGCGCGAGACGGCCGCGGTAGGGGCGGAAGAGGCGCAGGATGCGCCGGACCTGCCGGGGCTGGTCGCCCTGCGTGCCGTCGGGCGGGGGCGGGATCACTGGGCCGTGGTCGGGGTGCATGGTCTCCTTCGGCTCGGGCGGGGCGGGGCGAGGGGATCAATGGGAGCCTAGCTCATTGTTACCTATGCTCATAATGAACTCCGTCCTGATATTGTCTGCGCATGACCTCCCCCGATCCCGACGGCCTGCTGGCCGAGCAGCTGCTTCGGCTCACCCGCCGGGTGCACCGCATCCAGAAGCGTCACCTGGAGCGGCGCGAACTCGGCATCACCCCGGCCCAGTCACGGCTGCTGCGCACCCTCGCGCACTACGGCTCACCACCGCGCATGGCGGATCTCGCCGAGCGGCTGGAGGTGGTGCCCCGGGCGGTGACCACGCTGGTCGACGGGCTGGAGGCGAGCGGCAAGGTGCGGCGGGTGCCGGATCCGGACAATCGGCGGGTGATCCGGATCGAGCTGACCGACGAGGGACGGGCCGCGCTGCGGGAGCTGCGCGCGGCACGCAGGTCCGCCGCCGAGGAGATCCTCGCCCCGCTGGGGGACCAGCAGCGCAAGGTCCTGGGCGAACTGCTCGACACCCTGGTCGACGGGACGGCAGCTCCGCACTGATCCCCACGGCGCGGTTGGTCCCGGGTCCGGCCGGTTCGGGTCCCGGGTCCGGCCGGTTCGGGTCCCGGGTCCGGCCGGTTCGGGTCCCGGGTCCGGCCGGTTCGGGTCCCGGCCGGATCCTGGCGGCGGGCGGAAAACCGGTTGCCCGCCCGTACGCAATGAGGTCAACCTGTCACGGCTTGCAGCCACTGTCTGCCCCGCTCCGTTCCCTGGGACCTCATGCGTATCCAAGACCTTCCGCTTCCCGATCCGGGTGTGCCCGACGCGCGCTCGGGCCCCCGGCTCCTGTGGTGGCTCTTCCGCAACCAGCTGTCCGGACAGCTCGTCGCGCTCGCCTGGGGTCTGCTGCATTTCGCCTCGGTGGCGGCGCTGCCGTTCTGCGTGGGCGCGGCCGTGCAGGCCGCCGTCGACCGCTCGGGCGACCGGCTGGCGCTGGCGGGCGGCCTGCTGGCGCTGGTCTGCGCCGGCAATGCCATGGGTGACACCTTCCTGCACCGGGCCGCCGTCACCAACTGGATCACCGCCGCCGCCCGCGCCCAGCAACTGCTCGCGCGCAAGGCCGCCGTGCTCGGTGCCGCACTGACCCGGCGAGTCGCGGCCGGTGAGGTGGTGGCCGTGTCCACCGGCGACGTCGAGAAGATCGGCTGGTTCGTGGAGGCTCTCTCACGGTTCACCGCGGCGGCGGTCACCATCGTGCTGGTCGCCGCGGGCCTGCTGATCCACCAGCCGGCGCTCGGTGTCGTCGTCGCCGTGGGCGTGCCGGTGCTGGCCTGCGCGGTGCTGCCGCTGCTGCCGCACGCCACCCGGCGGGCCGATGTGCAGCGCGCGAAGGCGGGGCGGGCCACCGAACTCGCCTCCGACACCGTGGCCGGGCTGCGGGTGCTGCGCGGCATCGGCGGCGAGGAACTCTTCCTCGACCGCTACCGGCGCGCCTCCCAGGAGGTGCGGCACGCCGCGGTGCGCAGCGCCCGCATGTGGTCGCTGATCGCCGCGATCCAGGTGCTGCTGCCGGGGCTGCTGCTGATCGGCGTCGTCGGCTACGGCGTGCACCTCTCCCGCCAGGGCCGGATCGAGGTCGGTGAACTGGTCACCGTCTACAGCTCCGTGATGCTGCTCGCCTACCCCCTGCGCCATGTGGTGGAGATCGCCATGGCCTACTCCTTCTCCAAGCCGTCGGCCCGGCGGGCCGCGCGGGTGCTGGCGCTGGAGCGGGCCATGGACGCCGCGGGTTCGCTGCCCGAGCAGTCCGTGTCCGGCGATCTGTACGACCCGGAGACGGGTCTGTGCGCCCCGTCCGGCCGGCTCACCGCCGTGGTGTGCGGGGACCCCGACGCGGCCGGGAGGCTGGCCGAGCGGCTCGGCGGGCATGCGGCCCAGCCGGGCGCCTCGGTGCTGCTGGGCTGCGTGCCGCTCGACGAGCTGCCGCTGGACACCGCCCGCCGGGCGGTCCTGGTCCAGGACAAGGACCCGGTGCTGCTGTCCGGGACGCTGCGCGAGCTGCTCGACGTGCCCGCCTCCGGGCAGGTCGATCCGCAGGCCGCGCTGGAGGCCGCACAGTGCGAGGACGTGCTGGCGGCGCTGGTGGAGGGATCGCTGGACGTCCGGGACCCGATGGACGCGCGGCTCACCGAGCGCGGGCGGTCGCTGTCGGGCGGCCAGCGCCAGCGGCTCGCCCTGGCCCGGTCGCTGGTCGCCGACCCGGAGGTGCTCGTCCTGGACGAGCCCACCTCGGCCGTGGACTCGCACACCGAGGCCCGTATCGCCCGGGGGCTGCGCGATCTGCGGTCCGGGCGGACCACGGTGGTGTTCACATCCTCGCCGCTGCTGCTGGACCGGGCCGACCGGGTGGTGTTCCTGCACGAGGGCACGGTCGTGGCGGCCGGCACCCACCGAGAGCTGGTGCACACCGAGCCCCGGTACCTGGCGGTGGTCACCCGGGAGACCGAGGACGAGGCCCGGCACGAGGACCGGCGCGCCACCCGGGCGGCCCGCGGGGCGGCGCCGGAGGACCGCGGGGCGGCGCCGGAGGACCGCGGGGC
>NZ_BAAAIZ010000004.1:0-75612 GCF_039526425.1 Streptomyces thermospinosisporus | reverse complement strand
CGGCGCCGGAGGATCGCGGAGCGGCGCCGGAGGATCGCGGAGCGGCGCCGGAGGATCGCGGAGCGGCGCCGGAGGATCGCGGAGCGGCGCCGGAGGATCGCGGAGCGGCGCCGGAGGTGCTGCACCGGCTGGAGACGTTCGAAGAGCTCGAGGAACTCGAAGAGCTCGAGGAACTCGAAGAGCTCGAGGAACTCGAAGAGATCGAGGAGACGGCATGATCGGCGTGGCGCCCCCGGCCCACGACCCGGCGGCCCCGACCACGGCCGGCACCCTGCCGGTGGGTGCCCCCGCCACCGTCCGCGCGTACGTCGGAGAACTGCTGCGCCGGCACCGCCGGGCCTTCCTGCTGCTGATCACCGTGAACGCGGTCGCGGTGATCGCCTCGATGGTGGGGCCCTACCTGCTCGGCACCCTGGTCGAGCGGGTCTCGGGCGGGGCGCGGGAGCTGCATCCGGAGCTCACGGCCGGTCTGTTCGTGCTCGCGCTCCTCGTGCAGGCCGTGTTCGTGCACCAGATGCGGCTGCGCGGGGCGATGCTCGGCGAGCGGATGCTGGCCGACCTGCGCGAGGACTTCCTGGTGCGGTCGGTCGGGCTGCCGCCCGGGGTGCTGGAGCGGGCCGGCACGGGTGATCTGCTGTCCCGGATCACCACCGACATCGACCGGCTCGGCAATGCCATGCGCGAGGCCGTGCCGACGCTGACCATCGGGGTGGTGTGGGCCGCGCTGCTGCTGGGCGGTCTGGTGGTCACCGCGCCCGAGCTGGCGCCGGCGGTGCTGGTGGCCGTGCCGCTGCTGGTGGCCGGGTGCCGCTGGTACTTCCGGCGGGCGCCCTCCGCCTACCGGTCGGAGGCCGCCGGTTACGCCGCCGTGGCCGCCGCGCTCAGCGAGACCGTGGACGCCGGGCGGACCGTGGAGGCGCACCGCCTCGGCGAGCGCCGGGTGGCGCTGTCGGACCGGCGGATCAGGGAGTGGACGGCGTGGGAGCGCTACACGCTCTGGCTGCGGTCGGTGCTCTTCCCGGTCGTCAACATCACCCATGTGACCGTGCTCGGCTCGGTGCTGATGATCGGCGGGGTGTTCGTCCTGCAGGGCTGGATCGGGGTGGGCCAGCTGACCACCGGCGCGCTGATCGCCCAGATGCTGGTCGAGCCGGTCGGGCTGATCCTGCGCTGGTACGACGAGTTGCAGGTGGCGCAGGTGTCGCTGGCCCGGCTGGTCGGGGTGCGGGACATCGAACCCGACGCCGGTGACGCCACGCTCACGCCCGACGGGCGGCAGGTGCGGGCGGAGGAGGTCCGCTTCGGCTACCGCGAGGGTGTGGACGTACTGCGCAAGGTGTCGCTGGAGGTCGCGCCCGGCACGCGGATGGCCCTGGTGGGCCCCTCCGGGGCAGGCAAGTCGACGCTGGGGCGGCTGCTGGCCGGCATCTACGAGCCGCGCGACGGCTCGGTCACCCTGGGCAGCGCGGAGCTGAGCCGGATGACCGCGGAGCAGGTCCGCTCGCATGTGGCGCTGGTCAACCAGGAGCATCACGTCTTCGTGGGCTCCCTGCGCGACAACCTGCGGCTCGCCCGAACCGACGCGCAGGACACCGAGCTGTGGGCGGCGCTCGCTGCGGTCGACGCGGACGGCTGGGCCCGCGCGCTCGCCGACGGACTCGGCACCGAGGTCGGCTCCGGCGGAGTGGCGCTCACCCCGGCCCAGGCCCAGCAGGTCGCGCTGGCCCGGCTGGTGCTCGCCGATCCGCACACGCTGGTCCTGGACGAGGCGACGTCCCTGCTCGACCCGCGCGCGGCCCGGCACCTGGAGCGGTCCCTGGCCCGCGTCCTGGACGGCCGCACGGTCCTCGCCATCGCGCACCGGCTGCACACCGCCCACGACGCGGACGTGATCGCCGTCGTCGAGGACGGCCGGATCAGCGAGCTGGGCAGCCACGAGGAACTGGTCGCGGCGGACGGCGCCTACGCGGCGTTGTGGCGGTCCTGGCACGGGTGAGGCGAACGCCGGACCGCTGGGGCGGACTCCTTTCCGGGCTCGTCCCGCCGGCTGCCCGGCCCTCGGTGCGGGCGGGCGGCCCGGGGCGGCCCGTGCCCCGGGCCCCCGGACGGTGCGGGCGTGCCGTGTGACCCCCTGTGCGGAAGTCGTGCCGTTGCGCGGTGCCGAAGCGGGGTGGAAGGCTGGAGTCAGGCATTGGCTCGGGGAACGGCCGGCACCCCGGAGAAGGGGCCGGCGGCGCCAGTGCCCCGTGCAGAGGCGGCCCGGTGCGGGCCACGGCGGGAACAATCCTGTCCCCGACCCCTGGAGGTACCCGTGAGCAGCGCCGACGGATGGGGAGACGACGTCTACCAGCCCGACGCGTCCGAGATCCAGGACGACGCCGGACTTCTCGACGCCGAGGACACCCTGGAGGACGACGGCGTCGCCGACCCCCTGGACCGGGGCTGGTCCCCGCCCGAGCGACCGTGGGCGGTGGAGCACCACGGGGTGACCGCGGCCGAGCGCCTCGAGGGCGAGACGCTCGACGAGCGGCTCGCCGAGGAACTGCCCGATCCCGCCGCCGCCCCCGACGGCGACGGTCTCGGCGACAGCGACGGCACCGACGGCGAACTCCTCGACAGCGAGGTCGGCGCGATCCGCTCCGGCCGGCTGGTGGCCCCCGACGAAGGGGCGCACGAGGACGAGGAGGAAGCCCTGGTCGCCCGGGACGTCGGCATCGACGGCGCGGCCGCCTCCGCCGAAGAGGCCGCCGTGCACATCGTCGACGAGGACTCCCTGCCCGGCTGACCTCCGGCCCCGGACCTGCCCCCCAGCCCTGCCCGCCGGCCCGACCGGCCGGACCACCCCGAACAGGGAGCAGCCATGCAGCAGGACAAGCACCCCGACTACCACCCGGTCGTCTTCCGCGACCGCGCCGCCGGGTATGCCTTCCTCACCCGGTCCACCGCGAAGAGCGACCAGACCATCGAGTGGGACGACGGCCAGACCTACCCCGTGGTGGACGTGGAGATCTCCTCCGAGAGCCACCCCTTCTACACGGGCAAGGCCCGCACCGTGGACACGGAGGGACGCGTCGCCCGCTTCGAGCGCCGGTACGGCGGCGAGGGCGGGGCAGCCGGCTGAGGCCGCCCCCGGCGGGGCACAGCTCGAATCACTCGGGTCACCCGGCAGGGCACCGACTGGATCCCTCAGGTTCCTCAGATCACGTTGAGCGCGGCCGCGCCGCCCACTCCGCCGAGCACCATGAACGCCGGCATCAGCACCTTCAGCTCGACCCAGCTGCCCGCGCGGAACCGCATCGCCTTCGGCGGCCCGACCGGGTACCAGCGCTTGCGGCCCACCGGTATCGGCCACAGGATCGGGCAGCCGGACACCGTCAGTGCGTCTCCGATGTCGTGCACCAGGGCGCCCAGCACGATCGGCAGCCCCAGCCACAGGTACTCCTGGCCCGGCGCGGTGAACAGCCAGTCGGAGCCGTTGCCCGGCTGGTCCAGGACACCCGCGAGGATCCAGGAGCTGGTCGCGGCCAGCAGCCACACCAGGACGTCGCTGCTGGAGCCCCGGGTCGCCCGCCACAGCAGCCCCTCGATGGCGAGCACCATGTGCACGAAGAGGATCCCCAGCACCGCCCAGCGCCCGCCGAAGATCGCCAGCGCCGACGTGCCGGTGCCGATCAGCACCGCCCACAGCCAGGTGTGGGTGAGCGTGCGGTGGCCGCCGGATCTGCGCGGATCGCCCTGCATCTTGGTGGCCTTGTAGACGGTGTAGGAGAGCTTGTCGACGATCTCGCACAGCCAGCGGGACAGCGGTCCGAAGGACCGCGAGATGGTGGCCGCCTTGTGGTCGAGGTCGGGGGCGAGCGCTGCCCCCGCGCAGATCAGCGCGCCCGCCAGCAGCACCGGCCAGGGCATGGGACGTCCGGCCGCGGCACTCGCCGCACCGACGCCGAGCCAGGCCGCGGCGCCCGAAAGTGAGTGTGCTGGTCCCATCATCGCCGTTGCCCGCCCCGTTCCTCGTGTACCGCCGGCCCGCTCGCCGGCTCTGCTTCCCCTCTGCCGACGGCACAGCGTAGCGTTCGCGATCTTCGTACCCGCATCCGATTCCCGGTTCCGGTGGGCGGGCAGGCAAGATGGGGACGTGACCCTCATCGATCAGCTGCCGCCGACCGCCGACCCCGACGCCCTGTACGAAGCCTTCGAGTCGTGGGCACAGGAGCGGGGTCTCACGCTCTACCCCCACCAGGAGGAGGCGCTGATCGAGGTGGTGTCCGGGGCGAATGTGATCGTCTCGACGCCCACCGGCTCCGGCAAGAGCATGATCGCCGCCGGGGCCCACTTCGCCGCGCTGGCCAGGGACGAGGTCACCTTCTACACGGCGCCCATCAAGGCGCTGGTGTCGGAGAAGTTCTTCGAGCTGTGCAAGCTGTTCGGCACCGAGAACGTCGGCATGCTCACCGGCGACGCCTCGGTCAACGCGGACGCTCCCGTCATTTGCTGCACGGCCGAGGTGCTGGCGTCGATCGCGCTGCGCGACGGCCGGCAGGCGGACGTCGGCCAGGTCGTGATGGACGAGTTCCACTTCTACGCCGAGCCGGACCGCGGCTGGGCCTGGCAGATCCCGCTGCTGGAGCTGCCGCAGGCTCAGTTCGTGCTGATGTCGGCGACCCTGGGTGATGTGTCCTTCTTCGAGAAGGACCTCACCCGCCGCACCGGCCGCCCGACGGCGGTGGTCCGCTCGGCGACCCGGCCCGTGCCGCTGTCCTACGAGTACCGCTACACCCCGCTGACCGAGACGCTCACCGACCTGCTCGAGAACCGTCAGGCGCCGGTGTACATCGTGCACTTCACCCAGGCGCAGGCGGTGGAGCGGGCGCAGGCGCTGATGAGCATCAACATGTGCTCGCGCGAGGAGAAGGAGCAGATCGCCGAGCTGATCGGCAACTTCCGCTTCACCACCAAGTTCGGCCGCAATCTCTCGCGTTACGTGCGCCACGGCATCGGCGTGCACCACGCCGGCATGCTGCCCAAGTACCGGCGCCTGGTGGAGAAGCTCGCCCAGGCGGGCCTGCTGAAGGTGATCTGCGGGACGGACACCCTGGGTGTGGGCGTCAATGTGCCCATCCGCACGGTGCTGTTCACCGCGCTGACCAAGTACGACGGCAACCGGGTGCGGACCCTGCGCGCCCGTGAGTTCCATCAGATCGCTGGCCGCGCCGGACGGGCCGGCTTCGACACCGAGGGCTTCGTGGTCGCGCAGGCGCCCGAGCATGTCATCGAGAACGAGAAGGCGCTGGCGAAGGCGGGCGACGACCCGAAGAAGCGCCGCAAGGTGGTGCGCAAGAAGGCTCCCGAGGGGTTCGTCGGCTGGACCGACAAGACCTTCCAGAAGCTCATCGACTCCGAGCCGGAGCCGCTGACGTCCCGGTTCCGGGTGACGCACACGATGCTGCTGTCGGTGATCGCCCGTCCCGGCAACGCCTTCGAGGCGATGCGCCGCCTCCTTGAGGACAACCACGAGCCGCGCAAGCAGCAGCTGCGGCACATCCGGCGGGCCATCGCCATCTACCGCTCGCTGCTGGACGGCGGCATCGTGGAGAAGCTGGACACCCCGGACGCCGAGGGCCGCATCGTGCGCCTGACCGTGGATCTCCAGCAGGACTTCGCGCTGAACCAGCCGCTGTCCACCTTCGCGCTGGCCGCGTTCGAGCTGCTGGACCCCGAATCGCCGTCGTACGCGCTGGACATGGTGTCCGTGGTGGAGTCCACGCTGGACGACCCGCGCCAGATCCTCGTCGCCCAGCAGAACAAGGCGCGCGGCGAGGCGGTCGCCGCCATGAAGGCGGACGGTGTCGAGTACGAGGAGCGCATGGAGCGCCTCCAGGACATCACCTACCCGAAGCCGCTGGAGGAGCTGCTCTTCCACGCGTACAACACCTACCGCAAGAGCCACCCGTGGGTCGGTGACCATCCGCTGTCGCCGAAGTCGGTGGTGCGGGACATGTACGAGCGGGCGCTGTCCTTCACCGAGCTGGTGTCCTTCTACGAGCTGGCCCGCACCGAGGGCATCGTGCTGCGCTACCTCGCCAGCGCCTACAAGGCGCTGGAGCACACCGTCCCGGACGACCTGAAGTCGGAGGACCTGCAGGATCTGATCGCCTGGCTGGGCGAGATGGTGCGCCAGGTCGACTCGAGCCTGCTGGACGAGTGGGAGCAGCTGGCCAACCCGGAGGAGATGACCGCCGAGGAGGCGCAGGAGAAGGCCGACCAGGTCAAGCCGGTCACCGCCAATGCGCGCGCCTTCCGGGTGCTGGTGCGCAACGCGATGTTCCGCCGGGTGGAGCTCGCCGCGCTGGACCGGGTGGAGGAACTGGGCGAGCTGGACGCCGAGTCGGGCTGGGACGCGGACGCCTGGGCCGAGGCGATGGACAAGTACTGGGACGAGTACGAGGAGCTGGGCACCGGCCCCGACGCCCGCGGCCCCAAGCTGCTGCTGATCGACGAGGAGCCGGAGAACGGGCTGTGGCGGGTCCGGCAGATCTTCGACGACCCCAACGGGGACCACGACTGGGGCATCAGCGCCGAGGTCGATCTGGCCGCCTCCGACGCCGAGGGCCGCGCGGTCGTGCGGGTCACCGACGTCGGGCAGCTGTGACACGGGAGTACCGCAGCCATGACGAACCCTGCCGAACGGCTTGTCGACCTGCTCGATCTGGAGCAGATCGAGGTGAACATCTTCCGGGGCCGCAGTCCGCAGGAGTCGCTGCAGCGGGTCTTCGGCGGCCAGGTGGCCGGCCAGGCGCTGGTCGCCGCGGGGCGCACCACGGACGGCGACCGGCCCGTGCACTCGCTGCACGCGTACTTTTTGCGTCCCGGGCGGCCGGGTGTGCCCATCGTGTACATGGTGGAACGCGTGCGGGACGGGCGGTCGTTCACGACCCGCCGGGTCACCGCGGTGCAGCAGGGCCGCACGATCTTCCATCTCACCGCTTCCTTTCATCAGCCCGAGCAGGGCAGTTTTGAACATCAGCTGCCGCCGGCGCGTGAGGTGCCGGACCCGGAGTCGCTGGCGACGGTCACGGACGAGATCCGGGAACATCTGGGCACGCTGCCGGAGCAGTTGGAACGGATGGCCCGGCGTCAGCCCTTCGACATCCGCTATGTGGACCGGCTGCGCTGGGACCCCGAGGAGGTGAAGGGCGCCGCGCCGCGCAGCGCGGTGTGGATGCGGGCGGTCGGCCCGCTCGGCGACGACCCGCTGGTGCACACCTGCGCGCTCACCTACGCCAGCGACATGACCCTGCTGGACGCCGTCCGCATCCCGGTCGAACCGCTGTGGGGGCCGCGGGGCTTCGACATGGCGTCGCTGGACCACGCCATGTGGTTCCACCGGCCGTTCCGCGCGGACGAGTGGTTCCTCTACGACCAGGAGTCGCCCATCGCCACGGGCGGACGGGGCCTGGCCCGGGGGCGGATCTACGACCGCGAGGGGCGGATGCTGGTGTCCGTCGTGCAGGAGGGCCTGTTCCGCGCGCTGTAGATCACCGTTCGCCGCTCCGGCGCCACCGGCGGCCGAGGCAGTCCCGCAGTCTGCCCAGAGGCCGGTCCGGCTCCGCGGCAGCCGTGCACACGGCCCGGTGAGAGCGTGGCGCCGGCCTGGGTGCCGGACGGTGCTCGCGTGCCTCGGCCACCAGGCCCGCCAGCTCCGCCCGCAACCAGGCGATCTCGTCCTCGTCCTGCGCGGTCGTCAGCTCTTCGGCGAGCCGGACGGCGGAGGGCCCCGATGCCCCGCCGACCGGGGGCGCCGCGCGGAATACGTTCAGATGGGAGCGCTCGTAGGGGTCTTTGACCACCTCGGCGACCTGCAGCGGGGCGAGCAGCGACGCCACGGCTCCCGCGCGGCCCCAGGGGTCGCCGTCGGCCAGGCGGAGCAGGCATCCCAGGTGCCGGTTGCGCCAGTTGCGCGGCCGCACGTCGAGGCCGGAGTCGAGCGGGCCGCCGAGGGCACCGGGCGGGCGGCCGGTGAGCAGTCCGGCGTTCTCCTCGGCGGCGGCGAACCGGCGCAGCTCCTCGGCCAGATAGAGCCAGTCGACGGCCCCGTGCGGGCCGAGCGTGAACCGCACCGGAACCAGCAGACCGAGCCGGGCCAGACGGGTGAAGCGGTCCTCGGTCACCTTCATCAGGGCGGCGCCTCGTGCGGCGCCCACCGTCTCCACGCCGGCGCGCAGCGCTTCGGGGAAGCCGGGCCGGGCGCGGAGCCTCGCGATCTCGGTACGCGCGACCGCGCGGCCGCCGCCTCCCCCGCCGACGGGCCGGGTGCGGATGCGGCCGAGCCGCACCGCGAGGTCGAACTCGTGGCGCTCGAGGCCCAGCTCCCGCGCCGCACGGCTCGGCTCGAGCCAGGTGTCGCGGACGGGCCTGTGGCGCTCGGCGGCGACGGGCGGCAGGACGGACGTGACGGTGTTTCCGGACATGGTGGTCTCCCCCGTGGGACGTGTGCGGCCGGGCGCCGGGTGCGCCCGCCGGAAAAGACCGTATCCGAATTGTCACTCTCCGTGTTGACCCTGTGGACAACTTCGACCACACCCACAAATGCGCAGGTCAGAGGCGTGCTGCGGCCGAGGTCAGAGGGCGGGCCCGGGGTCCGCTGCGTGCTGCCGGGCGTCCACGTCGAGGTGCTCGCCCACCCGGTTGACCAGCAGGGTCATCTCGTAGGCGATCTGCCCGATGTCGGCCTCGGCGCCGCTGAGCACGCACAGACAGCTGCCGCTGCCCGCTGCGGTGACGAAGAGGACCGCGTCGTCGAACTCGACCATCGTCTGGCGCACCGACCCCGCGCCGAAGTGACGGCCCGATCCCTTGGCGAGGCTGTGCAGTCCGGAGGAGACCGCGGCCAGGTGCTCGGCGTCCTCGCGCCGCAGACCGGTGCTCGAACCCGTCACCAGCCCGTCGTTGGACAGGATCAGTGCGTGCCGTACGTGTTCGACCCGCTCGGCCAGGTCGTCCAGCAGCCAGTCGAGTCCTTGGTTCTGCGCCATGATGCGCGCCCTCCCCGTGTGTTCTCCCCGCGCCAGCCTTCCCCACCTGCGGGCGCCGAGCAAGCAGGATGGAGCCATGGCAGAGAAGATGACCGACGAGGAATGGCGGGCGTTCGTCTCGCACGGGACCCGCACCGGCAAGCTGTGCACCGTGCGGGCGGACGGCAGCCCTCATGTGGCGCCGATCTGGTTCCTGCTGGACGGCGACGAGCTGGTGTTCAACACCGGGGCGCGGACGGTGAAGGGGCGCAATCTGGCGCGGGACGGCAGGGTCGCCCTGTGCGTGGACGACGAACGGCCGCCGTTCGCCTACGTGATCCTGCACGGCCGGGCGCGTTTCGTGGACGACCCCGTCGAGCTGCGGCGCTGGGCGGCCAGGATCGGCGGACGCTACATGGGCGAGGACCGCGCGGAGGAGTTCGGGGAGCGCAACGGCGTGCCCGGCGAACTCCTGGTCCGCGTCACCATCGACAAGGTGCTGGCGGAGAAGGGACTGGCGGGGTGACGACGGGGCCCGGGGCACGGATCACCGGCTGCTCCAACCAGGCACCACACAGACCGTCCCGGGCCACACAGAAAGGCTGAAAGATGCAGGACGACCCGAGGAACGCGCGGACCGACACACTCCTCCCCTCCCCCCGGGTGGAGGCCCTCGAGGAGTACACGTCCGCCGACCTGCGCGACATGGCCGGGGACGACCGCGATCCGTTCGAGGTCTCCGCCCTGGGGCTGACCTGGCGCCCCAAGGAACACCACTTCGGCGTCCGGGCGGAGAACCGCCTGGTGGCCCATGCCGCCTGGGTCGCCGTACCCGTCTCCGTCGACGGCACCGCGTTACAAGTGGCCGGCCTGGGGGGCGTGATCGTCGCCCCGGGCCTGCGAGGCCGTGGCCTGGCGGGGCTCGTCGTGTCCGCGGCCATGGCCCACGCCGCGGAACGGGGGCTTGAGCTCGGCCTCCTGTTCTGCCGTCCGGACCGTGTGTCCGTCTACCGGAGGATGGGGTGGGATCCGTTGCCCACCGACGTGACGGCCGAACAGCCGGACGGCGAGCTCACCATGCCCCTGCCGGCCATGTGGACCTCCCTTGGTGGCGCTGAGAAGTGGCCTCCCGGCCCGGTTCGCCTTCTGTCGCTGCCCATGTGACCGTCACCGCACATGGCAGCTCGGACCGTCAGCTGCCCCACGGCCGGAGGGGACCGCCGTTCGAACCGCCGGTCCCCTCCGGCAGAACCCCCTGGTCAGCCCACCGAGTCCAGCAGCCGGGCGGTGTGCCGGCGGCCGGCGTACTCGACGAGGCGGATGAGCACCTCCTTGCCCGACTCGCGTTCGCGGGCGTCGCACAGCACCACGGGCGTTCCGGCGTCCAGGTCCAGCGCGCGGCTGACGTCCTGCGGGGCGTGGCGGCGCGCTCCGGCGAAGCAGTTGACGGCGACCACGAACGGGATGGCCCGGTGCTCGAAGTAGTCGACCGCGGGGAAGCAGTCCTCCAGGCGCCGGGTGTCGGCGAGGACCACCGCGCCGAGGGCGCCCTGGGCCACCTCGTCCCACAGGAACCAGAAGCGGTCCTGTCCCGGGGTGCCGAAGAGGTACAGGGACAGCCCGGAGCGGATGGTGATGCGGCCGAAGTCCATGGCGACGGTGGTGGTGGACTTCCGGTCCACGCCGCCGGTGTCGTCGACCAGCTGGCCCGCCTCGCTCAGCATCTCCTCGGTGCGCAGCGGCCTGATCTCGCTGACCGCGCCGACCAGGGTGGTCTTGCCCACGCCGAAACCGCCGGCGACCAGTATCTTCAGCGCCAGTGCGGTCGGGTCGCCGCCGGGGGTGTCGGGGTGCTCAGGGGCCATGGATCACTTCTCTCTCGAGTGCCGGCCGCGGTCGGCAGGGGTACGGGGCGGTCGCGGGTGCGGCTGGCGGCACCGCGCGGCACGGGAACGGGGGCGGGCGGCTACAGGGCCCGCAGTCCGGCGATCACCTCGCGGAGGATGCGTTCGTCGGGGAGGTGCGCGGGCGGCACGGGCCTGCTGACGGTGACACAGCCGCGTTCCACCAGATCGCCGAGGAGGACCCGGACCACGCCGACGGGCAGGTCCGCGCCCGCGGCGAGTTCGGCGACCGACTGGGTCTCCGGCCGGCACAGCTCGATCAGGGTGCGGTGTTCCGGTCCGAGCGCCGGGTCGTCGATGCCGGGGGCTGCCGGGTCGAGGGTGACCAGGGCGATCAGGTCGAAGTGCACGCCGGTGACGGCGGGCCTGGTGCGTCCGCCGGTCATGGCGTAGGGGCGGACGAGGGGCCCGGCCTCCTGGTCGTACCACTGGCTGCCGGGCTCGCTCGGGAAGCCGGTCGTGTGCTCGGTCATCGGCTCGGGCCGCTGTTCTCTCCTCATCCGGCGGGGGTGGGCCGCGCGCCGACGCGGGGCGCGGTGTACAGGTGCTCGCCGACGCGTTTGACCAGCCGTGCCATCTCGTAGGCGACGAGGCCGATGTCGGCGGTGACGGCGGTGAGGACGGCGAGGCAGGAGCCCTCTCCGGCGGCGGCCACGAAGAGGAAGGCGTCGTCCATCTCCACCATGGTCTGGCGCACTCCGCCGGCCCCGAAGTGCCGGCCCGCTCCCTTGGCGAGGCTGTGGAATCCGGAGGCGACGGCCGCCAGGTGCTCGGCGTCCTCCCGGCCGAGGTCGGTGGAGGCGCCCACGGCGAGCCCGTCGTTGGACAGCACCACGGCGTGCCGGACATCGGCGGCGCGGCACACCATGTCGTCCAGCAGCCAGTCGAGTTCACCGGTCCGCCGGGTGCCTCGCCTGCTGGGGTCCTGGATCATGCGGGGTCTCCTTCACTGCCGTGGTGCTGCCTGTGGGGGCCGGCTGCGCCGCCGCGGCCGGGTTGTCTGCCGCCGCCGCGCGCCCAGCCGGCGCGGTAGGCGGCCATGCGGTCCCGTACGAGTTCGGGGGTGCGCTCGTCCTCGTCGTGCCGGGCCGGGGCGGGTGTGCCGGGAGGCTGCTCGCGCAGCTGCGGGGCGAGGCTCGCCTGCCGCACGCGGCGCGGGAGGTCGTCGGAGCCGGCCGGCTCCTGCTGGGGGCGGTGCAGGCGCAAGGGGGCGGCTCCCTGGGGTGGGTTCGGGGCGGCGGCGTCCGTCACGTCGGCCGGGGGTGCCGCGGGGGCCACCAGTGAGGGCCGCCCGTCCGGGGCGGGCACGGCCCGCTGCCGCGGGAGGTCGCGGGAGACCCGCGCCTGCGTGCCCCCTTCGCCGGCAACGGCGGCGACGTGCGTGTCCCCGTCGCCGGCGACGGCGGCGAACGCGCGCTCCTCGGCCGGGCGGGCCGGGCGGATCTCGCCCCGGGAGCGGTCCTCTGTGCTGTCGTCGAGCAGGCTGGTGGGCAGCAGGACGACCGCGGTGGTGCCGCCGTACGGCGAGGTCTTCAGGTGCACCTTGATGTCGTGCCGGGCGGCGAGCCTGCTGACCACGAACAGGCCGAGGCGGTCGCTGTCGAAGAGGTCGAGCGCCTCGGACCGGGCGATGCGGCGGTTGGCCTCGGCGAGGGACTCCTTGCCCATCCCGAGTCCCCGGTCCTCCACCTCGATGGCGTATCCGTTGCCGACGGGTTCACCGGTGACCCGCACACGGGTGTGCGGCGGGGAGAACTGGGCGGCGTTCTCGATGAGTTCGGCGAGCAGGTGGGTGAGGTCGGCGACCGCCGCTCCGACGACGGACGCCTCGGGCAGCTGGCGCACCTCGACCCGGGCGTAGTCCTCGACCTCGGAGACCGCGGCGCGCACCACGTTGGTGAGGGAGACCGGCATGCGCCAGGCGCGGCCGGGTGCCGCCCCGGAGAGGATGATCAGGCTCTCCGCGTGGCGCCGCATCCGGGTGGTGAGGTGGTCCAGGCGGAACAGGTCGCTCAGCTCGCCCGGGTCGTCGGAGCGCCGCTCCATGCTGTCCAGCAGGCTCAGCTGACGGTGCACCAGGACCTGACTGCGGCGGGCGAGATTGACGAAGACCCCGGAGATGCCGCCGGCGAGTTCGGCGCGCTCCACGGCGGCGTGCAGCGCGGCCCGGTGCACGGTGCCGAGGGCCTCGGCGACCTGGCCGGTCTCGTCCTGGGCGGGCGGTCCGGGCGGGGCCTCGGCGTCGATGTCGATCTCCTCGCCGGCCCGGAGCCTGCGCATGGCCTCGGGGAGTTTGCAGCGGGCGATGTCCAGGGCGTCGTTGCGCAGCCGCACCAGTTCGACCACCAGGCCGCGGCCGATGCGCACCGAGATGACGAGGGAGGCGGCGACCGCGGCGAGGCCGAAGAGCACGGCGGCGCCCGCCGGGGTGAGCAGTCCGCGGGTGAGCGGGTCGGCGCGGCGGGCGACGCCCCGGCCGGCCTCGTCCTCGATGGCCCGCATGCCGTCGCGGACGCGGGTGTGGGCGGTGTTCCAGGTGCGGGCGGGTGCCGCCTGGACGGCCCGGGTGCCGGAACCGCCGGAGAGCACCTTGTCCTCGGTGGCGGCGAGGGCGGCGTAGGCGTCACCGCGGGCGAGTTCGGCCCAGGCGGTGCGTTCCGCGCCGCGCAGGTCGGCGACGGCGGAGTCGGTGAGGGTGCGGCGCAGTTCGACGGCTCCGGTGAACAGCCGCAGCCGTTCGCCGTCGAGCCGGCCGTTCAGCCGGGCGCCGGCCAGCAGCGCGTCCTCCTGGGCCAGTGCCTCGCCGGCGCGGGAGAACTCCAGCAGGACGCGGGCGTCGGAGCCGAGGTCGGCGTCCTGCAGGCCGGTGAGGGAGCCGACGGCGCCGAGGGCGGCGGCGATGGTGCCGGTGTAGCGGTCGTAGGTGGTGCGCCAGGCGGCTTCGCCCTCGCGCACGTCGGTGCGCAGCGGGCGGAGCCGTTCGGCGGCGGAGACGAACGTCTGGAGCCGGTCGGCGACGGTGCGGGGCAGTTCCTCGCCGTAGGCGACGGTGCCGTTGCCGCCGAGTTTCAGGCGGGCGACGGCCCGGTCGGTGGCGCGGGCGCGCTCGGTGAGGTCCTGGTCGGGGACGGAGGAGGCGTCGGAGACGCGGCGCACCGCGACTGAACGTTCCGCCTGGAGGGCGGCGACGGCCGCGGCGAGCGGGGCGCGGACCTTGGTGTCGACGCGCTGGATCTGGCGGAGTCCGGCGATGTCCTGGGCGGTGGTGACCGTGGCGTGGCCCCACAGGGCGAGCAGGGAGACCACGGGCACCATCAGCAGGCAGACGATCTTGGCGCGCACGGTGCGCGGTCCGCTGAGCCTCCGTCCGGCACGCGCGGGTACCGCGGTGCCCCGCGGGCCCGGGCCTTCGTCGGCGGGCGGTCCGGCGTGGGCGCGCCGGCCGCGCCGGGGCGGTGGGGGCGGCGCTTCGGCGCGGGCCGCGGGGCTCCTACGGGGTGGGCGCATGAACTCCTCGCTCGAGGGTGGTCGGGGCGGGCCTGTCGCCGCATCGGTGCCGTGCCGTACCCCCGGGTGCCGTCCGGGGACGGCGGGTCCGGGTGCGGTCAGGGGGCGGCGGGTGCGGGTGCGGTCAGGGGGCGGCGGGTGCGGGTGCCGGAGGACGGCGGGTCCGGGCGCGGTCAGAAGGTGGCGGGTACGTGCGGTCAGAAGGTGGCGGGTTCGACGGGCCGCTGGGCCGAGGCCGAGGCCTCGCGCTCGTTCGCGGTCGGCGACAGGGCGACGAAGGCCGAGGTGATGAACAGGTAGGATCCGAGACCGACCGCGAGCGGGAAGATGAACTGCATCACCGTGGCCCCGGGCAGGGCCTCTCCGGAGGGCGTGACGCGGACGCCGACCGCGAGCATTCCGGTGTAGTGCATGCTGGTGACCGCCGCGCCCATGATCAGTGAGGCGACGGTGACCGCGACGGGCGACTTGATGTTGAGCGCCGCCCACAGCGCGGCGGTGGCCGCGACGACGGCGATCAGCACGGACACGCCGACGAGCACCGGGTCGTAGCTCACCTCGCCGTGCAGCCGCACCGCCGCCATGCCGAGGTAGTGCATGCTCGCGACGCCGAGGCCGGTGGTGAGCCCGCCGAGCAGCAGCGCCCGGCCACGGTCGCGGCTGTAGCCGACGGCGAACACGCCGGCGCAGACGACGAGCATGGCGACCAGCAGGCTGGCGATGGTCAGGGGTACGTCGTAGCGGATCTCGGTGCCGCTGACGCCGAAGCCGAGCATGGCCACGAAGTGCATGGTCCAGATGCCGGTGCCGAGCGCCGAGGCGGCGGTGATCAGCCAGTTGCGGCGGGAGCGGCCGGTGGTGGCGAGGGCGCGGACGGTGCAGCGCAGTCCGAGAGCGGCGCCGGTGCAGGCCATCACGTACGACAGCACGGGGGTAAGCCACCCCAGGGCGGCGTGGTCCAGGTGTCCCATGGCTCCGGGACGCTAGGGGTGCGTGGGCGCACGAAGGGGGCGCGTTTCGAAAGGTGTTGGAATATGACGCCGAAATGCGCCGGAACGATCGCCTCGCGCTCGAACGTGCGCGCAGCGGCGTCCTCCGTACCGGTGAGGGATCATGCGGAGCATGAGCGACGACCACACACGTGTCCAGGAGTTCTTCGCCGCGCGGGCCGCCGGCTGGGAGCGGCGCTTCCCCGACGACGGTCCTGCCTACGAGGCGGCGGTCGCCGAGCTGGGACTGCGCCCGGGCGACCGGGTGCTGGACGCGGGCTGCGGCACCGGGCGGGCCCTGCCGCCGCTGCGTGCCGCCGTGGGTCCCTCGGGCGTGGTCATCGGGGCCGACCTGACCCCGGAGATGCTGCACGAGGCGGTCGGGAAGGGCCGGGACCGGGACGGGGTGCTGCTGCTCACCGATGTCACCGCGCTGCCGCTGCGCTCCGGTTCGCTGGACGCGGTGTTCGCGGCGGGTCTGATCGCCCATCTGCCCCGGCCGGCGGAGAACCTGCGGGAGCTGGCGCGCGTGGTGCGGCGCGGAGGGGTGCTGGCGCTGTTCCATCCCGTGGGGCGGGCGGCGCTCGCGGCGCGCCAGGGACGGCGGATCACTCCGGACGATCTGCGCGCCGAGCCCAGTCTGCGCCCGCTGCTGGCCGGTTCGGGCTGGCGCATGACCTCGTACGTCGACCGGGACGACCGATTTCTGTCGCTGGCGGTGCGTACGCCCTGAGCGCCCGCGGTCGCCCTCTTCTGCGACGGCGCTTCCAACTCTACGTTGAGGGAGAGGAGATGCACGGTCGGCGAGGGCAACCGCTCAGCGGGAGGGTGGACCGATGTGGGGCAGGGTTCGCAAGTTCGGCGGCAGAGTGATCGGCAGTCTCCGCACCGAGGAGCGGCCGGCGCGGCGGGAGCGTCCGCACAACCTCTTCGAGGCCGCGGCGGCGTACGTCTCGGCCTGCGCGGAGGACGACCAGGACCGCATCGAGGAGGCGGCGGGCTGGGTGTCGCCCGAGGCGCTGTCGTTCGGGGTCAATGAACTGGCGTGCCGGGCCGTGATCGCGCTGGCCCGGGAGCGCGACGAGTCCCCGCGGACGGTCGCACGGTCGCTCCTTGGGCTGCCCGCCGTCTGATTCGTCCCCCGGCGCATGGCCGATTCGCCCGTCCGGCAGGAAAACTGCAGCTCCGGCAGTGCGGGCCGGGTCGTGACAAGGGGCTCGGGGTCGGCATAGGGTGCGCGCCGACGGACGAACCGATGGGGAGGCTGGGATGGCCGGGACGGACCAGGAAGCCGTCGCCGCCGAGGACGACGCGCTCTATGTGCTCACGGCGGTGCTGCTGACGCCGGCGAAGTTCCCGAGTGTGCTGGGCGACGACTACCCGGAGGCGTGCGCGGCGCTCGATCTGCCTCCCGTGGCCGACGGCTACGGGCTGGTTCTCGGCCAGGACGGCGAGGGCGCCCGGTGGACCGTGGTGGTCGACGACGTCTCCCTGGTCGCGGTCGCGATCGCCTCCTGGGACTGCGGCATGGAGCACGACCTCTCGCCGGACGAGCGCACGGTGGTCACGGCGCTGCCCGGCTGGCCCCTCGCGGTCGCCGTGGCGGCCCCGAACGTGCCCGCGCCGCACGATCCCGACCCGGAGATCGCCGGCCGTCCGCCGCTGACCCCGCCGGACACCAGCGTCTGGGGCCCGGCCCAACGGCGCCTGGGCGCCGACGAGATCGCCCAGCAGTGGGCCACCTGGCGCGAACAGGTCGACGACAGCGCGTTCGTGATGCCGGGAGAGGGCGACACCGCTGCGGCGGAGGACGGCGGGAGCACTGGTTCCGAAGGCTCGGAGGATGCGGACGCCGGGAGTGACGGCGACTCCGGCGACGCCCCGGGCGAGGCACGGCAGCCGCGTCATCCCGGCATCCGGCGGGTCCTGGCCGAGGCGCGCGCGTACATCGACGCGCCGCCGCCGCTCGGACGCGTCCGCTCCTCCTTCGCCCCGGGAGGGGCCCGCACGCTGCGGGCCGACGGCCCCGGCTGGTCCCTCGTGGCCCGGACGGACGACATCGCCTTCGTCCTGCTCGACGACGAGCCCAACGAGGTCCTCCCGGTGGGCCGCGGAAAGGAACTGCCGGGGTTGCTGGAGGCGCTCGACAAGATTGCGGTGCGGCCTCTCTGAGATGGCTGGCCGGTTGCGGTGCCGCATGGCTGAGGGCGGCCGAGGGTGGCGGTGCGGCCTGGCTGAGGGACGGCTGAGAGTGGCGGGTCGCCTGCCTGAGGAAGCGGCGAGGACGGCGGCGCGACTTTCCTGAGCAGGGCGGCGGCGCGGCTCCCCTGAGGACCACGCGCGGCTGGCGGTGCGGCTGTCCCGGGGACGAAGCACAGACGAGATGCGGCTGGCTCCCTGGGGACGACGCGCAGACGGCGTGCGACTCCTCTGAGAGCAAGGCGGAGACGGGCGATACGGCCGCCGAGGACGGCGTGCCGGGCCTCCGGTCGCGCCATGTTGACGGGCAACGGGATCGGACTCACACATTCGGGCTCACCAGGGAGCCCACACCGCAGGTGTTGGGAACCGCCACGGTCAGGCGCCGTGCCATGTGGTGCCGACCCATCGCTGACAGCCGGACGGGACTCCACCATGGGGCAGCCGTACGCAGCGGCAGCTGCCCTCTTCCCGCGTCCTGTCCCTCTCGGAGGCCGTCATGCGCCCGTACCGTGGCGTTCCGTTGCTCGCTCTCGCCCTCACCTCGGTCGCCCTGACCGCTCCGGCTCCCTCCGCCGCGGCGGCGGACGGCCACTGTGACCGTCAGGAGCGCGTCCGGGTGCCGGGCGCGGCCCATCAGCGCAGCGCCTGCCTGGCAGATCTGACCACGACGGGGCTCGCCGGCACCCCGTACACCGACATGGCCGACCAGGCGGGCCTCACGGCCGCGGACACCCGCTCCCCCTCCGGTGTCCCCGGGGTCCAGATCGACGGCTACTTCCCGGACTCCTCCCGCTTCAACAACACCCACGGCTGGAAGCACGACGCGCAGTTTGTGATCCGGCTGCCGGACCGCTGGAACGGCGGACTGGTCGTCACCGGGGCTCCCGGCACCCGCAAGCAGTACGCCACGGACAAGGCGATCTCCGACCAGGTGCTGGCGCGCGGCTACGCGTACGCCGCGACCGACAAGGGCAACAGCGGAGTCGACTTCTACCGGGACGGCCGCCGGCCCGGCGACGCGATCGCCGAGTGGAACATGCGGACCACCCAGCTCACCCGTGCCGCCCGGAAGGCCGTCGCCCAGCGCTACGGCCACGCCCCAAGCCGTACCTACATCACCGGGATCTCCAACGGCGGTTACCTCACCCGCTGGCAGCTGGAGAACCATCCCGAGCTGTACGACGGCGGCGTGGACTGGGAGGGCGCGCTGTGGACCGCCGACGGACCCAATCTGCTCACCTCGCTGCCGGCCACGGTGGCCCGCATGCTGGGCGGGGCGCGGGACGAGGATCTGCACGCGGTGGGCTTCGCGCCGGGCTCGGAGTTCCTGTGGCCGTACCACGAGAAGGCGTACTGGGGCCTGACCCAGAAGATCTACCGGGCCGAGTTCGACCCTTCCTACGACTCCGCCTGCCCGGGTCCCTCGGCCGGGAGCACCACGGAGGAGATCCTCGCCCCGTGCGCCTCCGACGCCGCCTACGACTACGCGGGACGCCCCGCCTCCGTGCACCGCGCGGTGGCCCGGGTGTCACTGAGCGGACGCATCGGCAAGCCGCTGATCACCCTGCACGGCGATCTGGACGCCCTGCTCCCCAAGGCGGCCGACTCCGATGTCTACGCCCGCATGATCGAGGCGCGCGGACGCGGCGGGCTGCACCGCTACTACACGGTGCAGGGCGGTACGCACGTGGACGGGCTCTACGACACCTATGCGGACCGGCTGCGGCCGATCCTGCCCTGCCACCGGTCGGCCTTCGACGCCCTGGTCGCCTGGGTGGAGCGCGGAGTCCGGCCACCCGCGGACCACACGATCACCAGGCCCGCGGACGGCGACGTGGTCAACTCCTGCGCGCTGGGAGGTGACGGGACGTCAGAGCGCTAGGCGTGCCCTGCCCTCCGCGGTCTCCGGACCCGCGAACCCCTGGGCCCTTCCCTTCAGCTCCTGCTCAGCGGCCGAGCTCCCGGCGGGAGACGCGGCGGAGCCTGCGCCGCTGGGAGGGGTCCAGGGCGAGGTAGGCAGCGGCCGGGACGCCGAGGATGATCAGGAGGGCGGCCCACCAGGGCAGCCATATGAGCAGGATGAGCCCGGCCGCCACGCCCCCCGCGGCGATCTTCGCGTTCTTCGACATGAGTGTCGCCTCCTTCGCGGCCCTTGCCGCTCTCTGTCGTGAAAACGGCCCCGCGTCGGCGCCGGTTCCTGGTCTCGTCCCTGAGACGACCCTGAAGTACGCCCCCTAGGGCTTCCTCAGCTCCTCCTCCCGTCCTCAGCCTTCATAGTGACCCCACTCCCACAGGAGGCATAGCCGGTCGGCGCCGAGCGTGGTGTACCCTCGGCGACCCCGACAGTACTAGTCAAATTTGAGGACTCGGTCATCATCGCGCAGACGACTCCCCCCGCTCCGCCCTCCTCGTCCTCCGACCTGCCCCTGCTCGCCCACTGCTCCGCCGTGTTCCTGCCGGGCGACCCCGCCCGCACCGGCCGCATCGCCTTCTGGCATCCCGACGGACCGCCGCCACCAGCCCTCGAGCCGGGCCGGCTCGAGGAGCTGACCGTCGTCGCGCCCGGTCCGGACGGCGCCGAGCAGATGACGGTGCCCGCGCTGGTGGTGCCGGTGCGTGCCGCCCTGCCCCTTCTCCTCCACGCGCGCACCTCCGGTCAGGGCCATCGGGCCACCGTCTTCTGGGGCGCCGCCGCCCTGCACGCCCTGCAGCTGGTGGCCCGCGGGCTGCTGCTGCCCGGCCTCTCCCCCACCGATCACGACGCCTGGCGCGTGGGACCACTGGGCCCCGAGGACATCGAGGCGGTGCGCCGACTGGCCGCCGCCATGCCGCCCGAGGCCCACGCCATCCCCGTGGACTCCAGCGGGGACCCCTCCGTCCCCGTGGACTCCAGCAGGGCCACCTCCGTCCCCGTGGACTCCAGCAGGGCCACCTCCGTCCCCGTGGACTCCAGCAGGGCCACCTCCGTCCCCGTGGACTCCAGCAGGGCCACCTCCGTCCCCGTGGACTCCGACGCGCCGCTGCGGCTGCCCGGCCCGGAACGCCTGCTGCGCGCCTTCCTGGACGCCGTCGCCGACACCCTCCCCCGCACCCCCGCCGCACCCCTGGTCACCGGCACCCCCGCCTACACCGCGCCGCGGCCGCAGCGGCTGCCGGAGCTGCGGGCCTGGGCCGCCGATGTCGCCGCGGGCCATGACGCGGGCGTCCGGCTCTCCCTGCGTATCGAGGTGGACGGACTGACCGACGACCCAGCGGACGCGGCCGTGCCACCTGCCCGTACACCGGACGAAACCATCAACTCCCCTGACGACACCGCCGCTCCGGAAGACAGCACCGCCTCCGCGGACGACGGCATCACCTCACCCCCGGTGACCTTCCGTGCCGTGCTCCAGGTGCGCAGCGTCAGCGACCCGACCCTCGTCTCGGATGCCGCCGACGTCTGGTCCACGGCCTCGAGCGGCACCTCCGGCGGCGCCTTCGGCGCGGCCGAGTGCAGGGACGCCCTGCTGGCTCTGCGGCGGGCGGCCCGTGCCTGGCCGCCGTTGGCGCCCCTGCTGTCGACCACCGTTCCTGACGCGGTGGAGCTCGCCGACGAGGAGGTCGTCGATCTGCTCGGCGAGGGGACGCGGGCGCTGGCCGGTGCGGGCGTCGAGGTGCACTGGCCGAAGGATCTGACGCGGAGGCTGACCACCCGCGCGGAGGTCGGCCCCGCCCACGAGGAGCGGGAGTCCGGGCCGGCCGGCTTCGCGCAGGGGCCGTCGTTTCTGTCGGCGGACGCACTGCTGGCGTTCGACTGGTCGTTCGCGGTCGGCGGGCAACAGATCACACGGGCGGAGCTGGACCGGCTCGCCGAGGCGAACCGTCCGGTGGTGCGGCTGCGGGACCAGTGGGTGCTGATCGACCCTCAGGAGATCGAGCGCGCCCGCGCCCGCCGGGCCCACAAGGTCACGCCCGTCGAGGCGCTCGGCGCGGCGCTGACCGGCTCCGTGGAGGTGGACGGGGGGCGGATCGGGGTCCGGCCGACCGGATGGCTGGCGGCGCTGCGCGACCGGCTCGCGGAACCCGAGGCGCAGAAGCCGGTCGAGCCGCCGGCCGGGCTCGCCGCCACCCTGCGCGACTATCAGCGGCGCGGTCTCGACTGGCTGGCCCGTATGACCTCGCTGGGCCTCGGCTGCTGCCTCGCCGACGACATGGGTCTCGGCAAGACCGTCACGCTCATCGCGCTGCATCTGCACCGGCAGAGCGACCCGGCGGCGGCCGGACCCACGCTGGTGGTCTGCCCGGCGTCGCTGATGGGCAACTGGCAGCGCGAGATCGAACGCTTCGCGCCCGGCACCGCCGTGCGGCGCTTCCACGGGGCGCGCCGCTCCCTGGACGGTCTGGCGGGCAGCGAGTTCGTGCTCACCACGTACGGCACGATGCGTCTGGACGCCGGCCGGCTCGCCGGGGTCGACTGGGGGATGGTGGTCGCCGACGAGGCCCAGCACGTGAAGAACCCGTACGCCTCGACGGCCCGTCAGCTGCGGTCCATCGGCGCCCGCGCCCGGGTGGCGCTCACCGGCACGCCGGTGGAGAACGACCTGACCGAGCTGTGGGCGATCCTCGACTGGACCACGCCCGGTCTGCTGGGCCGGCTCGGCACCTTCCGCAGCCGGTACGCGGATGCCGTCGAGGCCGGCCGGGACCCGGCCGCGGCGGAGCGGCTGGCCAGGCTGGTGCGGCCGTTCCTGCTGCGCCGCCGCAAGTCGGACCCGGGGATCGCGCCGGAGCTGCCGCCGAAGACCGAGACCGATCACGCCGTGTCCCTCACGCAGGAGCAGGCGGGGCTGTACGAGGCCGTGGTGCGCGAGGCGCTGGCCGAGATCGCCGAGGCGGACGGGATGGCGCGCCGGGGCCTGATCGTGAAGCTGCTGACCGGTCTGAAGCAGATCTGCAATCACCCGGCGCAGTACCTCAAGGAGGAACGCCCGGTGGTCGCGGGACGCTCCGGCAAGCTGGAGCTGCTGGACGAACTGCTCGACACCGTGCTCGCCGAGCAGGCGGGCGTGCTGGTGTTCACGCAGTACGTGGCGATGGCCAGGATCCTGGAGCGGCACCTCGCCGCACGGGGCGTTCCGGCCCAGCTCCTGCACGGCGGCACGCCGGTGGCCGCGCGCGAGGAAATGGTGCGGCGCTTCCAGGAGGGCGAGGTGCCGGTGTTCCTGCTGTCGCTCAAGGCGGCGGGCACCGGCCTGAACCTGACGCGCGCCGAGCATGTCGTGCACTACGACCGCTGGTGGAACCCCGCCGTCGAGGCGCAGGCGACGGACCGGGCGTACCGCATCGGCCAGACCCGGCCGGTGCAGGTGCACCGCATCATCGCCGAGGGGACCATCGAGGACCGCATCGCCGCCCTGCTGGAGAGCAAGCGGGAGCTGGCCGACGCGGTGCTGGGCTCGGGCGAGGCGGCGCTCACCGAGCTGACGGACGCGGAGCTGGCGGACCTGGTGGCGCTGCGCCAGGACGAACGAGGGGGACGGCGATGACGGCGATGACCCGGTACGACGGTGAGCACGGCGGTGAAGGCGCCGGTGCGCAGCGGACGTTCGCCGCGCTGCCGCCCGCGCGCGGGCGGGCCTTCGGCCTGACCTGGTGGGGGCGCGCCTGGCTGGCCGCGCTGGAGAGCACGGCGCTGGATCCGGGGCAGCTCAAGGCGGGCCGCAGCCTCGCGCGGGCGGGCGCGGTCGGCGCGGTGTCCGTGCGGCCGGGGCGCATCACGGCGGTCGTCCAGGACCGCGACGGCACCGGGCACCGGGCGGATGTGCTGCTGCAGCAGCTGACCGACGAGCAGTGGGACCGCTTCGCGGACATGGCGGCCGAACGGGCCGGACATGTCGCGGCGTTGCTCGACCGGGAGATGCCGACGCATCTGGTGGAGGACGCGGAGCTGGCCGGGGTGGAGCTGCTGCCGGGGCTCGGCGATCTGGAGGCCGAGTGCGACTGCGGGGCCTGGGACCACTGCGGTCACACGGCGGCGCTCTGCTACCAGACGGCCAGGCTGCTCGACCAGGACCCGTTCGTCCTGCTGCTGATGCGGGGGCGGAGTGAACGCGCCTTGCTGGAGGCGCTGGAGTCGCGCGCCGGGACGTCGGGGCCGCACGACCGACCCGCCGGGGCCGACGGTGCGCACGAGTCGAACGGGATGCACGGGGCGCACGACGGGCACGGGGTGGACGCCGGCGAGGCGTTCGCAACCGGGGTCGTCCTGCCTCCGCTGCCGGACCTTCCGGCGCTCCCTGCCGCGCCGGGCGCACCCCCGTCGCTGGACACGGAGACTCCGCCACCCGCCGGGATCGACCCGGGCGCGCTGGAGTTCCTGGCCGACCGGACCGCGGCGGAGGCACACCGGCTCCTCTCGGAGGCCCTGCGGGAGGGGCAGTCGGGCCGCCAGGAGCACCTGACTGTGCCCGGAGCGACCGTCGCTCAGGACGCAGTGCGGCTGGCCGCCGGGGAACCCGCGCCGGAGATGGCGATCCGGCTCGCCGAGGGTTCGGGGCGCGGCCGGGACGGGCTGGCCGTGGCGGTCCGTGCGTGGCAGCTGAGCGGGGCGGAGGCCCTGGAGATGCTCGACGAGGAGTGGACGCTGGACCGGGAAGCCCTGGCCCGGGCGCGTGCCGCGCTCGACACGGCCTGGGATGAGGACGAGCGGCCACCCCTGAAGGCCCGCGCCAACCGGTGGACCGTCGTCGGCGCGCCCGTCCAGCTGCGCCTGAGCCGGGACGGGCGCTGGTGGCCCTATCGCAAGGAACGCGGCCGCTGGACCCCGGCGGGAGCGCCCGCCCAGGACCCGGCGACCGCGCTGGCGGCCGCGGAGGGCGCCACCGGTCCCTGGACCGAGCACGCCGCCGGTCCCTGGGCGGAAGGCGCCACCGGTTTCCAGGCGAGCGCGCGCAGATCCCTGGGCCGAGCGCACCGACGGTCCCTAGGTCGAGCACGCCGCCGGTCCCTGAGCTGAGGGCATCGCCGGTCCGTAGGCACAGCACACCTACGTTCCCTGGGCGGGCAGGTCAGCGCGCCGCGGCCTCGCCCAGGGACGGCAGCAGGGACTCGAGGCCGCTCGGCAGATGGCTGGGGAAGCCGGAGGGCCACGCCGTCGGGAAGCCGGACGGCAGCTCGGACGGCAGCTCGGACGGGAATCCCGACGGCAGCTCCGACGGGAGCTCGCTCGGGAACCCGGAGGGCAGCAGACCGCTGGGGAAGCCGGACGGGAGGTCGAGCGAGGGGCCGGGTGATTCGGTGCCCGTGCTGGTCGGCTCCGTGTCCGGGGAGTCGTCGTCGCCGGTGGCGAACAGCACGATCAGGGACAGCGCCGTGACGGCCACGACCGCGGCGAGCAGCACGAGCAGGATCCGGCGTCCGCCGGGCCCGTGCCCTCCCCCGTCCCCGTGGTCGTCGGGAGGTTCCGGCGGCGGGGCTCCGCCGTGGGAGGGCGGTCCGTAACCGCCGCCCGGAGGCGGCGCATCGCCCGGAGGTCCGGCCGGCGGCTGGGGCGGTACGGGTGGAGTGGCCATGGGCCCCATGGTCGCCGCAGGCGGCGCGCGGCGCGAGGATGCCGCGCGGAACGGAGGTGTCACGGGGGCCGTCACACCCATGGGCACGCCCCGGCCACACGCCCGGCGCACACCCGACCCGCCGTCCGCGCAACCGCCCGTCCGCGCAACCGCCCGCCGCGCATCCGAGCAGCCGCACACCTCGCACCTGCCCCCCGCACGCGTCCGGGGCACCCGCCCGCCCGGCATCCGGAGCCGACACGCGACGACCCAAGCCGACACCCGACGTCGCGCCACCCCGACCTCACGCCACCCCGACAGCTAGCCCCGGCGGAACGTCACCCACCGGAGCTTGCTCACCCCCGTCCCCCACGCCCCGAACGCCGCCGGGCCCGCCCGGCACCAGACGGGGCGGAGGCGGACCACAACGACAAGCGAAGGCGGACCGCAACAGCAACCGGACGTCCCCGGCGCGCGCCGCTCAGCCGCGGGCGCCCAGCAGGTGGTCCATGGCCAGCTGGTCGAGCCGCTCGAAGGCCATCCCGCGGGCCGCCGCGGCCTCCACGTCGAACTCCTCGAAGGCCGACCGGTCCTCCAGCAGGGCCTGGAGCCCGTCCGCGGCCGTCGGCCGGGCCAGCTCGTCCAGCCGGGCCGCGCGCAGCGCCTCCTGCACCTCCGGGTCGGCCCGGAAGGCCGCCGCGCGCTCCTTGAGGATGAGGTAGTTGCGCATGCAGCCGGCGGCCGAGGCCCACACGCCGTCCAGGTCCTCGGTGCGCGGCGGCTTGAAGTCGAAGTGGCGGGGGCCGGTGTAGCCGGCCGACTCCAGCAGGTCCACCAGCCAGAAGGCGGACCGCACGTCGCCCGCGCCGAAGCGCAGGTCCTGGTCGTACTTGATGCCCGACTGGCCGTTGAGGTCGATGTGGAAGAGCTTGCCCGCCCACAGCGCCTGGGCGATGCCGTGCGGGAAGTTCAGCCCGGCCATCTGCTCGTGGCCGACCTCCGGGTTCACGCCGTACAGCTCCGGCCGTTCCAGGCGCTCGATGAACGCCAGCGCGTGCCCGACGGTGGGCAGCAGGATGTCGCCGCGCGGCTCGTTCGGCTTGGGCTCGATGGCGAAGCGCAGGTCGTAGCCCTGGGAGGTGACGTACTCGCCGAGGAGGTCGAAGGCCTCCTTCATCCGGTCCAGGGCCACCCGGACGTCCTTGGCCGCGCCGGACTCGGCGCCCTCGCGCCCGCCCCAGGCGACGTACACCTGTGCGCCCAGCTCGACCGCGAGGTCGATGTTGCGGATGGTCTTGCGCAGCGCGTAGCGGCGCACGTCGCGGTCGTTGGCGGTGAAGGCGCCGTCCTTGAACACCGGGTGGGTGAAGAGGTTGGTGGTGGCCATCGGCACCTTCATGCCGGTGGCGTCCAGCGCCTGCCGGAACCGCTTGATGTGCTCCTCGCGCTCGCTGTCGCTCGAGCCGAAGGGGATCAGGTCGTCGTCGTGGAAGGTGACCCCGTAGGCGCCCAGCTCGGCCAGGCGCCGCACCGTCTCGGCGGGGTCGAGGGCGCGCCGGGTGGCGTCGCCGAAGGGGTCCCGTCCCTGCCAGCCGACGGTCCACAGGCCGAAGGTGAATTTGTCCTCGGGGGTGGGCTGGAGGCTCATGCCGCGGCTCCTTGGTCGCTGAGGCTATTTCGTCATGGCGATTTACAAATTAGTATGCGGGCGCACTCCTGGGAAGTCACAAGGTGTTCCCTGTCCGTCCGTGACGCGTCCCGACCGAGCCCGGAAGAGGGAGAGTCCGATGTCAGCAGCCGAGGGTCCGCTCGTCGTCGGCGTGGATACGTCCACCCAGTCCACCAAGGCGCTGGTCGTCGACGTGGCCACCGGCAGGGTGGTCGCGAGCGGTCAGGCGCCGCACACGGTGACCTCGGGCGCGGGCCGGGAGAGCGATCCGCGCCAGTGGTGGGAGGCGCTGTGCGCGGCGCTGCGGCAGTGCGGCGAGCCGGCGCACGAGGCGGCCGCGGTGTCCGTCGGCGGGCAGCAGCACGGCCTGGTCACCCTGGACGAGCACGGCGAGCCGGTGCGTCCGGCGCTGCTGTGGAACGACGTACGCTCGGCGCCCCAGGCCCGCCGCCTCGTCGAGGAACTGGGCGGCGCGAAGTTCTGGGCCCAGCGCACCGGCAGCGTCCCCACCGCCTCCTTCACGGTCACCAAGTGGGCCTGGCTGGCCGAGCACGAGCCGGAGTCGGTCCGCGCCACGCGGGCGGTGCGGCTCCCCCACGACTATCTGACCGAGCGCCTCACCGGTCAGGGCACCACCGACCGGGGCGACGCCTCCGGCACCGGCTGGTGGGCCTCGGCGACCGAGACGTACGACGAGGAGATCCTCGCCCACGTGGGCCTCGACCCGGCGATGCTGCCCCGGCTGGTGCGCTCCGGCGAGGTGGCGGGCACCGTCCGCGGCAGCCACGACCTGCCGTTCTCCAGGGGCACCCTGGTGGCGTGCGGCACCGGCGACAACGCCGCGGCGGCCCTGGGCCTGGGTCTGCGGCCGGGCATGCCGGTGATGAGCCTCGGCACCTCGGGCACGGTCTACGCCGTGTCGCGCCGGCGGCCCGCCGACCCCAGCGGGACGGTGGCCGGTTTCGCCGACGCCCGCAGCGACTGGCTGCCGCTGGCCTGCACGCTCAACTGCACACTCGCCGTGGACCGCGTCGCGGCGCTGCTGGGCCTGGACCGTGAGGCGGTCGAGCCGGGAGGCGGGGTCACCCTGCTGCCGTTCCTCGACGGCGAGCGGACCCCGAACCTCCCGCACGCCTCCGGCCTGCTGTACGGGCTGCGCCACGACACCACCGGCGGGCAGCTGCTCCAGGCTGCCTACGACGGCGCCGTGCACTCGCTGCTGGACGCGCTCGATCTCGTGCTCGACGAGGACGCCGACCCGTCGGCTCCGCTGCTGCTGATCGGCGGCGGGGCGCGCGGCAGGGCCTGGCAGGAGACCGTGCGGCGGCTGTCGGGGCGTCCCGTCCAGGTGCCGGAGGCGAAGGAGCTGGTGGCGCTCGGCGCCGCGGCCCAGGCGGCCGGGCTGCTGACCGGGGAGGACCCGGCGGCGGTCGCCCGGCGCTGGAACACGGCGGTGGGGCCGGTGCTGGAGCCCGTGGAGCGGGACGAGGAGACGCTGGCCCGGATCGCCGGGGTACGCTCCGACGCGGCGCCGCTGCTGGATCGCGCGGCGGGCACGGACTGACGGCGCGGGCCGGCCCGGCCGCTCCGCCGGTGGACGGGAGCGGCGCGGGCGGGACCGCGCGGCTGCCCCACCGGGGCGCCACTGACCGAGGACTGACGGAGGCATGAGCGCACCGCTGCACCACGCACGACCCGCGGCCGGTCCGGGGCGGGCGCTGCCCGACACCCAGCAGGGGATGCGCCGCCGCAACCTGGCGCGGGTGATGCACACCGTCAGCGCCGAGGGGCCGCTGTCCCGGGCCGCCGTCGCCTCACGCATCGGTCTGACCCGCGCCGCGGTGTCCACCCTGGTGGACGAGCTGATCCGCTCCGGCCTGCTCGAGGAGCTGGGTCCGGAGCGGCCCCGCAGGGTGGGCCGGCCCGGCTCTGCGCTCGCGGTGAGCGGGCACGGTCCGGCGGGCATCGGCGCCGAGGTGGGGGTCGACCATCTCGCCGTCTGCGCGATGGACCTGCGCGGCGAGGTCCGGGCGCGGGCGGTGCGGCAGACGGCGAACCGGGACCGGGCGCCCGAGCCCGTGATCGCGGAGCTGAGGGAACTGATCGACCAGGTCGTCACCGAGGCGGACGGCGCGGGCCTGTGGCCGGCGGGGCTGGCCGTGGCCGTGCCCGGTCTGGTGGCGCGGGACGCCCGGACGGTGGTCCGCGCACCCAACCTCGGCTGGCAGGACACCGACCTCGCCGCCCTGCTCCCGGCGCGGTGGCCGCTGACCGTGGGCAACGAGGCCAACTTCGGCGCGCTGGCCGAGCTCTGGCTCGGCAAGGAGGCCCCGCGCGACTTCCTCCATGTGTCGGCGGAGATCGGCATCGGCGCGGCCGTGGTCGTCGACGGGCGGCTGCTGTACGGCAACCGCGGCTTCGCGGGCGAGCTGGGCCATGTGCCGGTGCACCCGGACGGCCCCGCCTGCCCCTGCGGGGGCCGCGGCTGTCTGGAGCAGTACGCCGGTGAGGAGGCGGTGCTGCGCGCGGCGGGCCTGGAGCCCGGCGAGGACCGCGTGGGCCTGCTCGCGGCCCGCGCCGAACAGGGCGACCGGGCCGTGCGGGACGCCCTGCGCGACGCGGGGACCGCGCTCGGCATCGCGCTGACCGGCGCGGTGAATCTGCTCGACCCTCAGAGCGTGGTGCTGGGCGGCGCGCTGGCGGGCCTGGCCCCCTGGCTGCTGCCGTCGCTGCGCTCGGAGCTGGCCCGCCGGACGGCCGGGCCGGCCTGCCCCGTCACGGTCTCCTCGCTGGGCCCGGAGGGACCACTGCTCGGCGCGGCGCACTCGGTGGTGCGGGGCGTGCTGGACGACCCGGCCGCCGTGTCCGAACTCGCCTGACACCCGGCCCACCCACCTGCCCTGCACGGGTCCACGACCGCAAGCTGCCGCTCCCGGCGCCCGACGAGGAGCGATGGCCGCAGACCCTCGGCGCCCCCGACGCCCCACGCGGATCCACGGCCCCAACCTGCCGCCGACCCCGGCGCCCCACGCGGATCCAGGTCGCAGGCCGCCGCCGACCCCGGCGCCCCACGCGGATCCAGGTTGCAGGCCGCCGCCGGCCCTGGCGCCCCCACGCGGGTCCACGACCGCACGCTGCCGCCGACCCCCGGCCCTCCACGCCGGATCCACAGCGGCAAGCTGCCGCCCACCCCTCGCGCCCACGCGGTTCCACGACCGCAAGCCGCCACCGGCCGCGGGTCTACGGCCGCAGGTTGCTGACGATGTCCGCCGTCGCCGTGAGGCCGCTGTGGATGGTGGGGGCGATGCTCGTGCTGGCCAGGTAGAAGCCGAGCAGCAGACACACCAGGGCGTGGGAGAACTTCAGCCCGCCGTTGCGCAGGAAGATCACCGCCAGGATCCCGAGCAGCAGCACCACAGAGATGGAAATCGCCATCGTCTACCTCCTCCGCCACGTCCGCTTCGCGGCGTTCGGCCGCAAGTGTGGCGTAGCGGAGGGTTCGTCCGGGCAGCTGAGGTGTCCTCCGAACGTGTGGTGTCTGCGCCGGCGCTATGCCGGACGGTAGGAGTCCAGGAAGGATTCCAGGCCCGCCAGGTCGTCGGTGTTGAGGAAGTCGGCGTCCGCGGCGACCAGTTCACGCCACACCGCCTCGCGCTCGGGGCCCGGCAGGTCCGGGGTGGCCCAGAAGCGCACCTTCTGGCCGCGCGCGTGGGCGGTGCGCACGATCTGCCGCAGCTTCGCCCGCTCGGCCTCCGGGAAGGCGCCGGACCCGAGCCAGGTGAAGTGCAGTGACCAGTTGTCGCTGATCAACGGCATGAAGGAAGCCGGTGCCGGGCCGCCGAGGTCGGCGAGCCGGCCGTCGTAGAAGGCCCGCCGCACCCGCTGCGCCTCCATCGGCAGCCGGGCGGCGCGGTCGCCGGAGATGACGGCGGTGACCGGTCCGGGCAGCACCCGGCCGTGCACATACGTGGTGAACAGGTGCCGGTAGCGGCGCAGTTGGCGGTCCAGTTCGAGGTAGGTGGACGAGCCCTCGGTCTTGATGTCGATGAGCAGCTGGAGCGGCCGGTGGTGTCCTCGGTGGACCGTGCCGCGGTTGGCGCGCACCCGGGCGGCCAGGGGCTTGAGGTACAGGGACTCCAGGGTGCGGGACGGGTCGAGGTCCACGGGGTCGTGGGCGACGAGGAGTTGGTCGCCGACCAGGAAGATGTCGGCCTCGACGCTGCCGAAGCGGTGGTCGAGGGCGTCGAGGAGGGGACGGGGATGCTCGTAGTCGTTGTGGGCGTGGGCGCGCCACAACGGCCGTGGCCGGTGGCGCTGTTCACCGGCGAGCGCCTGGGTGGCGGGCAGTGCGAAGGAACCGGCGAGGGCGGCGCCGAGGGTGGTGAGGGCTCTGCGGCGGGTGGTGAGGGCCATGCTCTGCCTCCCTGGAAGGGCCTGCGGGACCCCAAGGAGTATGCGGGCCGTCGGGTGCCAAACAGCAGAGCCGTGCACGGAGTTGGCCGGTCCGCCGCCGGGTGTTCACCTCACCGGCGCAGGGACCGCACAACAGGAACAGGGCAGAGACCGCACAACAGGAACAGGGCAGAGACCGCACAACGGGAACAGGGCGGAGCCCGCCCCCCGGCGGGGACGGGCTCCGGCTCTCTCCGCGTGTGCTCGCGGGTCAGGGCGCCCGCAGGTCGACCAGTTCGGCCAGGGCCGCGCGGTGCGCGCCCGCGGTGCCGTAGGCGATCGAGTCGGCCTTGGCGCGCTTGAGGTAGAGGTGGACCGGGTGTTCCCAGGTCATACCGATGCCGCCGTGCAGTTGCAGGGCCTCCTCGGCCGCGTGGACGGCGACGGGCGCCGCGTAGGCCTGCGCCACGGCGACCGAGACATCGGTGTCCGCGCCGGTCGCCAGGGCGTCGGCGGCGGCGAGGGCGGCGGCGCGGAGGTTGACGACCTCCAGCCACAGCTGGGCGAGCCGGTGCTTGAGCGCCTGGAAGCCGCCGACCGGGCGGTTGAACTGCTTGCGGTCCTTCAGGTAGCGCACGGTCTCGGACAACGTCCAGTCGGCGAGCCCCAGTTGTTCGGAGGCCAGCAGTCCGGCACCGGCGCGCAGGGCGCGTCGTATCGCGGGTTCCGCGTCGCCGATCCGGCGGCCGGGGGCGGCGTCGAGCCGCACCTCGGCGAGGGGGCGGGTGAGGTCCAGGGACGTCTGCGGGGTGATCGTGGCCGCGTCGGCGTCCACCGCGTACAGCCCGCCGTCGTCCGCCGGGACCAGCAGCACGTCGGCGACGGCGGCGTCCGCGACGCCGGTCACCGTGCCGCTCAGCGCGCCGTTCTCCGCCCGGACGGCCGGGAAGGCGCCGCCCGCGGCGGTGTGCAGCCCGACGGCGAGCGCTCCGATCTTCCGCGCGGAGGCCAGATCGCCGAGGAGTTCCTGCCCCCCGGAGTCCCCGTCGCAGGCGAGCAGCGCCTCGGTGGCCACGACCGCGCTGGTGAGGTACGGCACGGGGGCGACGGCGCGGCCGAGCTCCTCCAGGACGACGGCGGCCTCCCGGTGGGTGGCGCCCTGGCCGCCCCGGTCCTCGGGGACGAGCAGCCCGGCGAGGCCCATGCCGTCGGCGAGCGCCTTCCACAGCGACAGGTCGTGCGGGGTGTCCGTCTCGGCGCGGGCGAGCACGCCCGCCGCGTCGCAGTGGTCCGTGAGCAGGTCACGGACGGCGCCGCGCAGCGCCTCTTCCTCCTCCGAGTACAGAAGGTCCGGCTGTGTGCTCATCGGGCGAGGTCCTTCCAGGCGACGTCCTTGTCGGTGCGCGGCTCGGCCGGCAGGCCCAGCACGCGCTCGGCGACGATGTTCAGCAGGACCTCGCTGGTCCCGCCCTCGATGCTGTTGCCCTTGGCGCGCAGGTAGCGGTAGCCGGCCTCGCGGCCGGTGAAGTCGACCTGCTCGGGGCGGCGCATGGTCCAGTCGTCGTACAACAGGCCCTCGGCGCCGAGCAGTTCCACCTCCAGTCCGCTGATCTCCTGGTTGAGGCGGGCGAAGCCGAGCTTCATCCCGGCGCCCTCGGGTCCGGGCTGTCCGGCGACGAGCTGCTGGCGCAGGCGTTCGCCGGTGAGGCGGGCGACCTCGGCGTCCACCCAGAGCTTGAGCAGCCGCTGGTGCAGCTCGTGGGTGCGCAGCTCGGGGCGTTCCCGCCAGGTCTTCGCGACGGGGCCGATCATGCCGCCCTCGCGGGGCAGCCGCATGCCGCCGATGGCGACGCGCTCGTTGTTCAGCGTGGTCTGCGCGACGCGCCAGCCGTCACCGACCTCGCCGAGGCGGCGCGAGTCGGGGATGCGGACGTCGGTGAGGAAGACCTCGTTGAACTCGGCCTCGCCGGTGATCTGGCGCAGCGGGCGCACCTCGACGCCGGGGTCGGTCATGTCGCACAGGAAGTAGGTGATGCCCTTGTGCTTGGGCACGTCCGGGTCCGTGCGGGCGATGAGGATGGCCCAGCGGGCGGCATGGGCGCTGGACGTCCACACCTTCTGCCCGTTGACCACCCACTCGTCGCCCTCGCGGACGGCGCGGGTGCCGAGGGCGGCCAGGTCGGATCCGGCGCCGGGTTCGCTGAACAGCTGGCACCAGACCTCCTCCCCGGTCCACAGCGGCTTCAGGAAGCGGCGCTTCTGCTCCTCGGTGCCGTACTGGAGGATGGTCGGCGCGGCCATGCCGAGGCCGATGCCGATGCGGCGGGGGTCGTTGTCGGGTGCCCCGGCGGCCTCCAGTTCGGCGTCCACGACGGCCTGGAGCGCGCGGGGGGCGCCGAGGCCGCCGAGGCCTTCGGGGAAGTGCACCCAGGCGAGTCCGGCGTCGAAGCGGGCGCGCAGGAAGTCGAGGCGGTCGGTGGCGGCGGGCGGGTGCGCCGCCAGGAACTCCTGGGTGCGGCGGCGCAGTTCGGCGGCGTCGGTCATGCTGCGGCTCCGTTCTCCAGCGAGGGCAGCACGGTGACGCGGCCGGTGGTGGCTCCGTCGGCGACGCGCTGGACGGCGTCGGCGGCGGCCGCGAGCGGGACGCGCTCGCTCACCAGCGGCTTGACGGCGCCGCGTGCGGCCAGTTCGACGAGCTGCTCGTGGCAGTGCTGGACCAGCTTCGGGTTCTTGGTGTTGTACAGGCCCCAGTGCAGGCCGAGGATCGAGTAGTTCTTCACCAGGGCGTGGTTGAGCGCGGGGCTGGGGATCTCGCCGCTGGCGAAGCCCACGACCACGATCCGCCCCTCGAAGGCGACGGTCTTGGCGGACTGGGCGTAGGCCTGGCCGCCCACCGGGTCGTAGATCACGTCGGCGCCGCGGCCCCCGGTGGCCTCCTTCACGGCGGCCACCACGTCCTGCTCGCGCCGGTCGATCACCACGTCGCAGCCCAGCTCGCGGGCGACTTCGGCCTTCCGGGCCCCGCCGACGACGCCGATGACGGTGGCGCCGGCCGCCTTGCCGAGCTGCACGGCCGCGCTTCCGACGCCGCCGGCCGCGGCGTGGACGAGCAGCGTCTCCCCGGCCTCGAGCCGGGCCCGCCGGTGCAGGCCGAACCAGCCGGTCTGGTAGCCGATGTGCAGGGCCGCCGCCTCGGCGTCGTCCAGCGCCTCGGGTGCGGGCAGCAGTGCCCTGGCGTCGGCGACGGCGTACTCGGCGAAGCCGCCGTGGGGCAGGGCCGGGTTGGCGATCACACGGCGGCCGTCCTCGGTCTCGCCGCAGATCTCCACGCCCGGGGTGAACGGCAGGGGCGGCCTGACCTGGTAGAGGCCCCGGCACATCAGCGCGTCGGGGAAGTTGATGTTGGCGGCGCGCACCTTCAGCAGGACCTGCCCCTCGCCGGGGACCGGCTGCTCCACGTCCGCGAGCCGCATCACCTCACCCGGCTCACCGTTCTCGTGCACTTGCCATGCCTGCATGCGGGCCTCCACGGGGGACTGCTTCGTCGGACCGGGTCGGTTGGCATACTAAGCGGTCGCTTGCCTATGAGGGAACAGCCCGCGGCATCTTCGGCAGCCGGCCGGGCTTCGCGGGTCGGCGGATCAGGCGGGCCCCGGCCGCGAGGTCACGCCGATTCCGCCCGCGAGGTCACGCCGGTTTCGGCCGCGCCCGCACATGCATCCGCTCGCCCTGCGGGCCGAAGAGGCTGAGGAACTCCACCGGCCCCTCCCCCGTCGACCCGAACCAGTGCGGCACACGCGTGTCGAACTCCGCGGCCTCGCCCGCGGTCATCACCACGTCGTGCTCGCCGAGCACCACCCGCAGCCGCCCGGACAGCACGTACAGCCACTCGTAGCCCTCGTGCGCGCGCGGCTCGGGCTCCTCGGTGCTCCGCGGCACCAGCACCTTGAAGGCCTGGAGCCCTCCTGGCTGCCGGGTGAGCGGCCAGTAGGTGCGCCCGTGCCGCACCAGCGGCTTGGTCCGCACCCGCGGATCCCCCACCGGGGGCGCGCCGACCAGTTCGTCCAGCGCCACCTGGTGCGCCCGCGCGATCGGCAGCAGCAGCTCCAGGCTGGGCCTGCGCCGCCCGGACTCCAGCCGCGACAGGGTGCTCACGGAGATCCCGGTCGCCTCGGACAGCGCGGCCAGGGTCACCTCCCGCTCCTTGCGGATCCGGCGCAGCCGGGGACCCACGTTCGCGAGAACGTCGTCCGTCTCGTCCGTCGTCGTCATGCCGGACATTGCAGTTTCGGCAAAGATGTTTGTCAACACGGCAGGTGCCGGGCGACCGTAGGGCGTGGAGGTGGTCGGCATGACCAACAGCAAGGGACCGACCGACAGGGGATTGATCGGCAAGGGACCGAAGGGGCACGCCGGCGGGCGGTACGACGTGGTCGTCGTCGGAGGCGGCGCGGCCGGGCTGTCCGCCGCGCTGGTGCTGGGCCGGGCCCGGCGCCGGACGCTGGTGGTGGACGCCGGGGAGCCGCGCAACGCGCCCTCCTCGCACATGCAGGGCTATCTGTCGCGGGACGGCATGGCCCCGGCCGGGTTCCTCGCGGTGGGCCGGGAGGAGATCGCACGATACGGGGTCGAGCTGGTGCGGGGCCGGGTGACGGACGTGGCGCGGGGCGAGGACTTCGCCGTCTCCCTGGAGGACGGGCGCGAGGTGCGCGCCCGGCGCCTGGTCGTCGCCACGGGGCTGCGGGACGAGCTGCCCGGTGTCCCCGGTGTCGCCGAACGGTTCGGCCGGGACGTGCTGCACTGCCCGTTCTGCCACGGCTGGGAGGTGCGGGACGAGCCGTTCGGCGTGCTGGCGTCCGGCGCGGCGAGCGTGCACCAGGCACTCATGGTGTCCCAGTGGTCCAAGGACGTGACGTTCTTCCTGCACACGGTCGCCGAGGAGGAACTGACCGACCAGGACCGGCGCCGGCTGTCCGCCGCCGGCGTGAAGCTGGTGCCCGGCGAGGTCACCGAACTGGTGATCGAGAACGACCGGCTCACCGGCGTCCGGCTCGCCGACGGCTCCTTCCACGCCCGCTCCGTCCTCTACGTCGCCCCGCGCCCCGTGCCCCGGACGGCCCTGCTGAAGCGGCTGGGCGCGCAGATGGACGAAACCCCGTTCGGCACATACCCGGTGGTCGACGCCACCGGCCTGACATCGGTGCCGGGAGTCTGGGCGGCGGGCAACGCCATCGGCTTCTCCGAGCAGGTGATCCACGCAGCGAGCGGCGGCTACCGGGCCGCCACGGCGATCGTGGGCGACCTGCTGATGAGCGAGCTGGACGCCGTGGCCGGGTAGACCCCGCCGCCGGGAACCGGACCGAGGCCGCCGGAGAGCAGGCCAGGCCGGACAGCGGGCCGAATCCGGGGGCACCGCCCGGGTGTGGAGCCCACGCCTCCGTTGCACCATGGCTGCATGCTGCTGTCCCGGCTGGCCGGTGTGTCCCAGGAGGTCGCTGCCACCTCTGCGCGGTCCCACAAGATCGCTCTGCTCGCCGAGCTGTTCCGTGAGGCGGAGCCGGAGGACGCGCGCATCGTCATCCCGTATCTCGCGGGCAGGCTGCCGCAGGGGCGGCTCGGCGTGGGGTGGAAGGTGCTGAGCCGACCGGTGCCCCCGGCCGCCGAGCCGGCGCTGACCGTGCGTGAGGTCGACGCGCTGCTCGGGGCGCTGGGGAAGGTGTCGGGGCCGGGGTCGCAGGCCGAGCGGGCCCGGCTGGTCGGGGAGTTGATGGGGGCGGCGACCGAGGAGGAGCAGCGCTTCCTGTTCGGGCTGATCACCGGGGAGGTGCGGCAGGGTGCGCTGGACGCGGTCGCGGTGGAAGGGCTGGCCCGGGCTACGGAGGCACCTCCTGATGCCGTGCGGCGGGCGGTGATGCTGGCGGGTTCGCTGCAGACGGTGGCGGAAGCGCTGCTGTCGCAGGGGCCTGAAGCGCTGGAGCGGTTCCGGCTCACGGTCGGGCGGCCGGTGCTGCCGATGCTGGCGCACAGCGCCTCCTCGGTGGCGGAGGCGGTGGAGAAGCTGGGCGCCTGTGTGGTGGAGGAGAAGCTGGACGGCATCCGGGTGCAGGTGCACCGCGACGGCGACACCGTGCGGGTGCACACCCGGACCCTGGACGACATCACGGACCGCCTGCCGGAAGTGACCCGGGTGGCACGGGAGTTGCCGGGCGAGCGGTTCATCCTGGACGGCGAGGTCATCTCCTTCGACGCCGACGGCCGCCCCCGCTCGTTCCAGGAGACCGCGGGACGGGTCGGCTCGCGGGTGGACGTGGCCACCGTCGCCCGCGAGGTGCCCGTCTCCCCCGTCTTCTTCGACGCGCTGAGCGTCGACGGCCGCGACCTGCTGGACCTGCCGTTCACCGAGCGGCACGCCGAGCTGGCCCGGCTGGTGCCGGAGCCTATGCGGGTGCGGCGCACGGTGGTGTCCGGACCGGACGACGTGGCGACCGCGGAGACCTTCCTCGCCGAGACCCTGGAGCGCGGCCACGAGGGCGTGGTGGTCAAGAGCCTGGACGCCCCCTACAGCGCGGGCCGGCGCGGCGCCTCCTGGCTGAAGGTCAAGCCCGTGCACACGCTGGACCTGGTGGTGCTGGCCGCCGAGTGGGGCCACGGCCGCCGCACCGGCAAGCTGTCCAATCTGCACCTGGGCGCCCGCACCGCCGACGGCGGCTACGCGATGCTCGGCAAGACCTTCAAGGGCATGACCGACAAGATGCTGGCCTGGCAGACCGAACGGCTGCGCGAGCTGGCCGTCGAGGAGAACGGGTACGTGGTCACCGTGCGCCCCGAACTCGTCGTGGAGATCGCCTACGACGGCCTGCAGCGCTCCACCCGCTACCCGGCCGGTGTCACCCTGCGCTTCGCGCGCGTGGTCCGCTACCGCGAGGACAAGCGCCCGGAGGAGGCGGACACGGTGGAGACGGTGCTCGCCGCGCATCCGCAGGTGCGGCCGTGACCGGCGCCCGCAGCGCCGGCCTGCTGGTGTTCCGGCGCACCGGTGAGGGCATTGAGGTGCTGCTCGGTCACATGGGCGGCCCGTTCTTCGCCCGCCGGGAGGCCGGCGCCTGGACCGTGATCAAGGGCGAGTACGACCCGGACGAGCCGGCCTGGGAGGCGGCCCGCAGGGAGTTCGAGGAGGAGCTGGGCCTGCCCCCGCCGGACGGGGAGGCGATCCCGCTGGGCGAGGTGCGCCAGTCCGGCGGCAAGGTGGTGACGGCGTGGGCCGTGGAGGGGGATGTCGACCCGGCGGCGGTCGTGCCGGGGACGTTCGAGATGGAGTGGCCGCCGCGGTCGGGGCGGATGCAGGAGTTCCCGGAGCTGGACCGGGTGGCGTGGTTCGGGCTGGACCGGGCCCGTGAGGTGATCGTCAAAGCGCAGACGGCGTTTCTCGACCGCCTGGCGGAGCACTCGCTCTGAGAGCCCTCCCGCGTTGCGCGGCCCCCGGCCGCGCGGGAAGGTCGAAACAAGCCCGTCCCCAGGGAGGTCCGCGATGCCCATCGCAACGGTGAATCCGGCGACCGGCGAGACGCTCAAGACGTACGAGGCCATGGGTGAGGAGGAGATCGAGCGCCGGCTCCAGCTCGCCGAGGCCACCTTCCGTACGTACCGGACGACGAGCTTCGACGAGCGGTCCGCGCTGCTGCGCCGCGCCGCCGGCCTGCTCGACGAGGACAACGAGAGCATCGCACAGGTGATGACCACCGAGATGGGCAAGCCGGTGAAGCAGGCCCGCGCGGAGGCCGCCAAGTGCGCCAAGGCCATGCGCTGGTATGCCGACCGCGCGGCCGGGCTGCTCGCCGATGAGGAGCCCGACGCCTCCGACGTGCGGGACTCCGGCGCCAAGCGGGTGGTGGTGCGCTACCGGCCGCTCGGTCCGGTGCTCGCGGTGATGCCGTGGAATTTCCCGCTGTGGCAGGTGGTGCGGTTCGCCGCGCCCGCGCTGATGGCGGGCAACGTGGGCCTGCTCAAGCACGCCTCGAACGTGCCGCAGACCGCCCTGTACCTGGAGGACCTGTTCCATCGCGCGGGCTTCACCGAGGGCTGCTTCCAGACGCTGCTGATCGGCTCCGGCGCGGTCGACGAGATCCTGCGGGACGACCGGGTCAAGGCGGCCACCCTCACCGGCAGCGAGCCGGCCGGGCGGGCGGTGGCGTCCACCGCCGGGGAGATGATCAAGAAGACGGTGCTGGAGCTGGGCGGCAGCGACCCCTACGTCGTGATGCCCTCCGCCGACCTGGACCGGGCCGCCGAGGTCGCGGTGACCGCGCGGGTGCAGAACAACGGGCAGTCCTGCATCGCCGCGAAGCGCTTCATCGTGCACACGGACGTCTACGACGCCTTCGCCGAGCGTTTCACCGCAGGTATGAAGGCGCTGAAGGTGGGCGACCCGATGGAGGAGGAGACCGAGGTCGGGCCGCTGGCGAGCGAGCAGGGGCGCCGCGACCTGGAGGAGCTGGTCGACGACGCGGTGCGCGCCGGAGCGGAGGTGCTGTGCGGCGGCGAGCGCCCCGAGGGCCCGGGCTGGTACTACCCGCCGACGGTGCTGTCCGGCATCGACCGGGAGATGCGCATCCACCGGGAGGAGGCGTTCGGCCCGGTGGCGACGCTGTACCGCGCCGCGGACCTGGACGAGGCGGTGCTGATCGCCAACGACACCCCGTTCGGGCTGAGTTCGAACGTCTGGACGCGTGACGAGGCCGAAGTCGACCGGTTCGCGCGGGACCTGGAGGCCGGCGGGGTCTTCCTCAACGGCATGACGGCCTCTCACCCGGCGTTCCCGTTCGGCGGGGTGAAGCGCTCCGGCTACGGGCGTGAGCTGTCCGGGCACGGAATCCGGGAGTTCTGCAACATCACCACGGTTTGGCAGGGTGCGTGAGGCTTCCGGGGCTACGATCCGATCTGTGAACCGCGAAGTGACTCTGCCTCTGATCGTCGACGACCGCGGGACCCTGCAGGTGGCCGCGGCCGATGTCAGCAAGCTGCTGCGGACGGTGGGCGGCCGGTGGGTGCGGCTGGTCGAGGCCGGGGAGCAAGGGCTCGACGAGGACACGGTGGCCGCGCTCACCATCGAGCTGGCCAAGCTGGCCGACCGGATCGACGTGGCCTGCATCGCGCACAGCAGCGGCCGCACGCCGTGATCCGCAGCCCGTGGTGGCGCTCCTAGGCGGGCCGTTGGAGGGTTCGCCAGAACAGTGCCTCGTAGCTCTGCAGCAGACGCCCGTAGGAGCGGGCCCGCGTCTCGTCGAGGCGGCCGGTGTCCAGGGCCGCCTGGACGGCGTTCTCGGCCGCGCGGTCCAGGTCCGGGGCCGGTTCGGCGAAGAAGTCGAAGAAGGCGCACGCCCCGTCGGTGAAGCCGTAGTGGGTGCGCAGGGCGCCGGCGATGGTCGCGCAGTAGCCGCCCCACGCCGAGAAGTTGGCGGTGACCGCCAGCACCGCGTCGGCCGGGGCGGCGTTCAGGGCCAGCCAGGCGACATAGGCGGGGTAGGCCTGGCAGCCCGGCAGCGGGGTGTACGCCGAGGCGCGGGCCTCGTCGGCACCGCAGGCCGCGGCGAAGGCCGGCAGCCGCCGCTGAGCGATCGCCTCCCCCTCGGCCAGTGCGGTGAAGTAGGCGTCCGCCTCCGGCTCGGCCGAGGAGCGCAGGGCCAGCTGGAGGAAGGCGCGCCGGTCCGCCGGGATCACCCGCATCTGCTCCAGGGCGAGCGTGGCCAGCACCTCCCGGTCCGCCTCACCGGAGGCGATCAGCGGCACCAGCGGGTTGGCGCGCGGGTCGGGCGCGAGCTCGGCGGCGATCGTCTTCAGCAGCTCCCGGGCCGTACGTGTCATCGCGTCCTCCGTGGCGTCGCTCACGCATGAGATGTGCCCGGGGACCGGGCGTGGGCAACCCGGCAGCCGGGGGGATGCCCGGAGCACGTCCACGGGAACGGCCCCTCCCGGCGGATGGGAGGGGCCGTCCCGGCCCGTGGGGGGTGTGTGAGCCGTTCGGCCGGGCGGGTCAGCGGATCGGCATGCCCGAGAGGGTGCGGGCGATGACCAGGCGCTGGATCTCGCTGGTGCCCTCGAAGATGGTGTAGATCGCGGCGTCGCGGTGCATGCGCTCCACCGGGTACTCGCGGGTGTAGCCGTTGCCGCCGAGGATCTGGATGGCCTGGGCGGTGACCTTCTTCGCCGTCTCGCTGGCGAAGAGCTTGGACATCGAGCCCTCGGCCGCGGTGAACGGCTTGCCGTTGACCGCCATCCAGGAGGCCCGCCAGACGAGCAGGCGGGCGGCGTCGATCTGGGTGCGCATGTCGGCGAGCTGGAAGGCGACGCCCTGGTTGTCGATGATCGGGCGGCCGAACTGCTCACGGGTCTGCGCGTACTCCAGGGCCACCTCGTAGGCGGCGCGGGCCGTGCCCACCGCCATCGCGCCGACCGCCGGGCGGGACGCCTCGAAGGTGGCCATCGCGGCGTTCTTCACGCGCTCGCCGCCCTTCTTCGCCTTCTCCCGGGCGCGGGCGAGCCGCTCGTCGAGCTTGTCCTTGCCGCCGAGCAGGCAGGAGCCGGGCACGCGCACGTTGTCCAGGATGACCTCGGCGGTGTGCGAGGCGCGGATGCCGTGCTTCTTGAACTTCTGGCCCTGGGACAGGCCGGGGGTGTTCGGCGGGATGATGAAGGAGGCGTGGCCCTTGGAGCCGAGCTCGGGGTCGACGACCGCGACCACCACGTGCACATTGGCGATGCCGCCGTTGGTCGCCCAGGTCTTGGTGCCGTTGATCACCCACTCGTCCTTGGCCTCGTCGTAGACGGCGCGGGTGCGCATGGAGGCGACGTCGGAGCCGGCGTCGGGCTCGGAGGAGCAGAAGGCGGCCACCTTGACATCGTTGACGTCGCCGTACATCTGGGGGATCCAGGTGCCGATCTGCTCCTCGGTGCCGTTGGCGAGGACGCCCACGGCGGCCAGGCCGGTGCCCACGATGGACAGGGCGATGCCCGCGTCGCCCCAGAAGAGCTCCTCCATCGCCATGGGGATGCCGAGACCGGTCGGGTCGAAGTACTGCTGCGCGTAGAAGTCGAGGGAGTAGATTCCGACCTTGGCGGCCTCCTGGATGACCGGCCAGGGAGTCTCCTCACGCTCGTCCCATTCGGCGGCCGCGGGGCGGATGACATCGGCGGCGAAGCCGTGCAGCCAGTCCCGCACCTCCTTCTGTTCGTCGTTGAGCTCCATGGTGAACTCGGCCATGTCCCCTCCTGCGGCGGCGCACATGCGTGTTACTTGCGGTAACCGCAGTCTGTTACCGGTGGGTAGGAAAAGTCAACCTCCGAGGACAGACCGGCATCCCGTTCGACGGGCCGGACAAGGTCAGTGCTACTTTGCGCAGGCGTCACCGAACCGAGCACGGGTGGGGAGAGCTCATGGACACCACACAGCGGACCGATCAGCAGCGGGCCGCCGACCGCCGCCGGCGCGAGCTGCTGGAGGCCGCCGACCGGGTGGTGCTGCGCGACGGCCCGCAGGCGTCGATGAATGCGATCGCCGCGGAGGCGGGGATCACCAAGCCCATCCTGTACCGGCACTTCGGCGACAAGGGCGGCCTGTACGCGGCACTGGCCAAGCGGCACACCGACGCCCTGCTCGACTCGCTGCGCGCCGCGCTGGACGCCCCGGCCGACCGGCGGGAGCGGGTGGAGAACACGCTCGACACCTATCTCGCGGCGATCGAGGCGCGGCCGCAGGTGTACCGGTTCCTGATGCACCCGGCCGAGGGGTCCTCCGGGGACCAGGGATTCGACGTCGGCAAGCACTCGGCGCCCCTGCTGCGGCGCATGGGCGAGGAACTGGCGCAGGTGATCGAGGAGCGCGTCGACCTCGGGCCGGACTCGCAGCAGCTGGCGCGCGTCTGGGGCCACGGGATCGTCGGGATGATGCACGCGGCCGGCGACTGGTGGCTGGGCGAACGCCCCTGCTCCCGCGCCGAGTTGGTGCGCAGCCTCGCCGATCTGCTGTGGGGACGGCTGGCCGCGGCCGGGGACAAGCTGGGCGGCCCGGGATTCTGACCCCGCGAAGCCTGCGGTGGCGTCGGATTCGGGCCCCGCGAAGCCCCGGGCGGTCCGGGATTCCGGCCCGGCGGGGTGCGCTGCGGGCCGGGATGTGACCCGGCAAAGCCCGCAATGGTCCGGGACTCCGACCCCGCGAAGCCCGCAGTGGCCCGAGACTCCGACCCCGCGGGCCCACGGCCACCCGGGATCCCGACCCCGCGAAGCCCGCAGTGGCCCGAGACTCCGACCCCGCGAAGCCCGCAGTGGCCCGAGACTCCGACCCCGCGGGCCCACGGCCACCCGGGATCCCGACCCCGCGAAGCCCGTGGCGGCCTGGGCTTCCGGCCCGGCGGTGGCATGCCGCCCCGCACATGCGCACCCTTCGGTGCTGGTCTCAAGTCGCGGCGGGCGGGCCGGGGATTCCAACCCGGCGAAGCCCGCGGCGGCCCGGGATTCCGCCCAGGCGAGGTGCGCGGCGGCCCGGGATGTGACCCGGCGGGGGTGCGCTGCGGCCTCGCCCCGCGCGGCGGACATGCCGGGCGGCCCGCGCCAGGGCGCACTCGCCAAGCAGGTTGCGACCGCAGCGCCCTCTCGCCGCGGCCAGCCGCCCGGCGCAGCGCGCTGCAGCCTCGCCGTGCGCGGCCGCCTCAGAGTGCCCTGCAGCCTCGCGGTGCGCCGGGCCGCCCGGGCGGCCCGGTCACCTCACCTACCCGGCGCGGCAGCCTCGGAGTGCGCGGTACCGCCTGGGGCCCGGTCACCTCACCGGCCCCGGCCCCATGAGGTGCCCCGGCCCCATGAGGCCCGGGAGGCCTGGCGCATCAGGCGGCGGTGGCGCCAGCCGGTGAGACGGTCCGCGTAGACGCGGCCCTCGAGGTGGTCGTACTCGTGCTGCAGGCAGCGGGCGAACCAGCCGGTGCCGTGCACCGTCACGGGCTCGCCCGTCCTGGTCACGCCCTCGATCACCGCGTGGTCGTGGCGTTCGGTGCCCGCCTCCAGGCCCGGCAGGGACAGACAGCCCTCCGGGCCGCGGACCGTCACGCCGTCCAGCTCGACCAGGCGCGGGTTGACCACATGCCCGAGGTGCCGGTTGTCCTCGTCGTCGGGGCAGTCGTAGACGAACACCCGCAGCGGCACCCCGATCTGGTTCGCCGCCAGGCCCACCCCCTGCGCCGCGTACATCGTGGCGAACAAGTCCTCCACCAGCCGGTCCAGTTCCGGACCGAAGTCGGTGACCTCACGGCACGGCGTGTGCAGGACGGGCTCGCCGAGCAGGGTGAGGGGGCGCACGCGTCCGTGGACGCCGGGGATGGGGCCGTGTCGCATGGCGGTCAGGGTACGGTCCTCGCATCGGCGCCCGTCACTACCGGGAGCCACGGTTCTGGGCCGCCAAAGGATCTCGATAGGCTGAGGCCCACACCACGTGGCCGTCAGGCACAAGGCGCGGCGCGTACGCAAGGAGGATCGAGAACTGATGGCAGGCAACTCGGACCCGCTCACGCCGCGGGCCAAGCTGGCCGTGACCGCGGGCAAGGCGGTCGCAGCGGCATCCCGCGCCGCGGGGCGCGGCAGCGGTTCGGTGATCGGTGGCCGGGTGGCGCTGAAACTCGATCCCGATCTTCTCGCGCGGCTGGCGCAGAACCTGGACTGTGTTCTCGTCTCGGCGACCAACGGCAAGACCACCACGACCCGGCTGATCGCCGAGGCGCTGCGCGCCGCCGGGCCGGTGGTCTCCAACGCGCTCGGCGCCAACATGCCCGCCGGCATCACCTCCGCGCTGGCCGGCGGCTCGGACGCGAAGTTCGGCGTCATCGAGGTCGACGAGAAGTACCTCTCCGGCGTCGCCCGCGACACCGACCCCAAGTGCATCGCCCTGCTGAACCTCTCCCGCGACCAGCTGGACCGCGCGGCGGAGACCCGCATGCTCGCGGAGAACTGGCGCGAGGGGCTCGCCGGGTCCAAGGCCGTCATCGTCGCCAACGCCGACGACCCCCTGGTCGTCTGGGCCGCCTCCTCGTCACCGAACGTGATCTGGGTCGCCGCGGGCCAGATGTGGAAGGACGACGCCTGGTCCTGCCCCTCCTGCGGCGGTGTGATGCAGCGTCCCGGCGACGACTGGTTCTGCGGCGAGTGCGGCTTCCGCCGGCCGACGCCGAGCTGGGCGCTCTCCGGCGACCATGTGATCGACCCGCACGGCTCCGCCTGGCCCATCCACCTGCAGCTGCCGGGCCGCGCCAACAAGGCCAACGCCGCGACCTCCGCCGCCGTCGCCGCGGTGTTCGGAGTGCCGCCGCAGGTGGCGCTGGAGCGGATGTACCAGGTGCAGGCCGTGGCCGGGCGCTACGACGTGGTGCAGTTCCAGGGCCGTGACCTGCGGCTGCTGCTCGCCAAGAACCCCGCGGGCTGGCTGGAGACGTTCTCGCTGATCGACCCGCCGCCCACGCCGGTGATCCTCTCGGTCAACGCCCGCTCCGCGGACGGCACCGACACCTCCTGGCTGTGGGACGTCGACTACACCCGGCTCACCGGGCACCCGATCTGCGTCATCGGCGACCGGAAGCTGGACCTCGCGGTGCGCCTCGAGGTGGCCGATCAGCAGTTCCAGGTGTGCGAGAACCTCGACCAGGCGGTGGCGGCCTGCCCGCCGGGCCGTATCGAGGTCATCGCCAACTACACCGCGTTCCAGGACCTGCGCCGCCGCGTCGGCAACTGACAACTCAGGGGACTTTTGTGAGTGACAACAGCCTGCGGGTCGTCTGGGTCTACCCCGACCTGCTCAGCACCTACGGCGACCAGGGCAATGTGCTCGTCGTGGAGCGCCGCGCACGGCAGCGCGGCCTGGACGTCGCCCGGCTCGACGTGCGCAGCGACCAGCCGGTCCCCACGTCCGGCGACATCTACCTGATCGGCGGCGGCGAGGACCGGCCGCAGCGGCTCGCGGCCGAGCGGCTGCGCCGGGACGGCGGGCTCAACCGGGCGGTGGAGAACGGCGCGATCGTGTTCTCGGTGTGCGCCGGCTACCAGATCCTCGGCCACGAGTTCATCAACGACCTCGGCCAGCGCGAGCCCGGCCTCGGGCTGCTGGACGTGGTCTCGGTACGCGGCGAGGGCGCGCGCTGCGTCGGCGACGTGCTGGCCGACATCGACCCGGAGCTGGGGCTGCCGCCGCTGACCGGCTTCGAGAACCACCAGGGCGTCACCCACCTGGGCCCCACGGCCCGCCCGTTCGCCCGGGTGCGGTTCGGCAACGGCAACGGCACCGGCGACGGCACCGAAGGCGCGTACAACGACACGGTGTTCGGCACCTACATGCACGGCCCGGTGCTGGCCCGCAACCCGCAGATCGCCGACCTGCTGCTGAAGCTGGCGCTGGACGTCAACGCGCTCCCGCCGACCGACGACCGGTGGTACGAGGCGCTGCGCAACGAGCGCATCGCCGCCGCGCAGCAGCCCGGGTGAATCTGCTGCGCCTGTGCGGTGACACGACGGCGCGGCGGGGTGTTCCGCACCCCGCCGCGCCGCCGTCGTGTCCGGCCTCCAGGACCCCTGCGAGAACCCGCCGGAGAGCCCGTCTGACGCCTGGTCCGCACAGGTGAGCGGGCTCGTCCAGCAGGCGGACGCGAGGTGCGGCCCTGCCCCCTTCAGCCGCTAGGGTGGCGGGGATCGAGCCGGACAGCGCGGTCCGGTCCCGGCCCACTTCGAGAAGGTTGTTTCGGGCTATGCGCATTGGTGTCCTCACGTCCGGCGGCGACTGCCCCGGCCTGAACGCCGTCATCCGGTCCGTCGTGCACCGTGCCGTCGTCGACCACGGCGACGAGGTCATCGGGTTCAGGGACGGCTGGAAGGGCCTCCTGGAGTGCGACTACCTCAAGCTCGACCTGGACGCGGTGAGCGGCATCCTGGCACGCGGCGGCACCATCCTCGGCTCCTCCCGGGTCCGTCCCGAGCATCTGCGGGACGGCGTGGAGCGCGCCAAGGGGCACGTCCGCGACCTCGGCCTCGACGCGATCATCCCGATCGGCGGCGAGGGCACGCTCAAGGCTGCCCGGCTGCTGTCCGACAACGGGCTGCCGATAGTCGGTGTGCCGAAGACCATCGACAACGACATCGCGGTCACGGATGTCACCTTCGGCTTCGACACCGCCGTCGGCGTCGCCACCGAGGCCCTGGACCGGCTGAAGACCACCGCCGAGTCCCACCAGCGGGTGCTGATCGTGGAGGTCATGGGCCGCCACACCGGCTGGATCGCGCTGCACTCCGGCATGGCGGCCGGCGCCCACGCCATCGTCGTGCCCGAGCGGCCCTTCGACATCGACGAGTTGACCGCGAAGGTCGGCGCGCGGTTCTCGGCGGGCAAGCGGTTCGCCATCGTGGTCGCCGCCGAGGGTGCCAAGCCCAGGCCCGGGACCATGGACTTCGACGAGGGCGGCAAGGACATCTACGGCCACGAGCGCTTCGCCGGTGTCGCCCGGCAGCTCGCCCAGGAGCTGGAGGCGCGGCTCGGCAAGGAGGCGCGGCCGGTGATCCTCGGGCATGTGCAGCGGGGCGGCACGCCCACCGCCTACGACCGTGTGCTCGCCACCCGGTTCGGATGGCACGCGGTGGAGGCCGTGCACCGGGGCGAGTTCGGCAAGATGACGGCGCTCAAGGGGACCGACATCGAGATGGTGTCGCTGGCCGAGGCCGTCGCCAGCCTGAAGACGGTGCCCGAGGAGCGGTACGCCGAGGCGGAGTGCGTGCTCTAGACACCGGCACTCGCGTGTTCCAGCCACCGCGCGGTGCTCACGGCGGACCCCGGTCGGGGCGGCGGCCGGAGTCCGCCGTAGTCTGTGGGGCGGACATTGCGCACAACCCCCACGAATCAGGAGCCGGTGGATGGATCACAGCGGGCACGGCATGACCATGGATCTGCCGCCGTTCACGCTGGGGCGAGGCCTCGCCTGGTCGGCGGACCCCTTCTTCCTCGTCGCCTGCCTGCTGGCGCTGGCCCTGTACGGCTGGGGCGTGGCGCGGCTGGTCCGGCGCGGCGACAAGTGGCCCGTGGGGCGCACCGTCGCCTTCGCGCTCGGCGTGCTGAGCGTCGCGCTGGTGATGTGCACCGGGCTGAACGACTACGGCATGGTCATGTTCAGCGTGCACATGGTGCAGCACATGGTGATCAGCATGGTCTCCCCGATCCTGGTGCTGCTCGGCGCGCCCATCACGCTGGCGCTGCGCGCGCTGCCGACGGCGGGGCGGGGCCGCACGGGGCCGCGTGAGCTGCTGCTGAAGCTGCTGCACAGCCGGTACCTGCGCATCGTCACGCACCCGGCGTTCACCATCCCGATGTTCATCGCGAGCCTGTACGCGCTGTACTTCACCCCGCTGTTCGACTTCCTGATGGGCTCCAAGACGGGGCACGTCGCGATGATGGTGCACTTTCTCGCGGTCGGCCTGGTGTTCTTCTGGCCGATCATGGGCGTGGACCCGGGTCCGCACCGGCCGGGGTATCTGATGCGGATGCTGGAGCTGTTCGCGGGCATGCCGTTCCACGCGTTCTTCGGCATCGCGCTGATGATGGCGTCCACGCCGATGGTGTCGACCTTCGAGCACCCGCCCGCCTCGCTGGGGATCGAGGCGCTGTCCGACCAGAACGCGGCCGGCGGCATCGCCTGGGCGTTCAGCGAGATCCCCTCGGTGCTGGTGCTGATCGCGCTGCTGTTCCAGTGGTACGCCTCCGACCAGCGGCAGGCCCGCCGCAAGGACCGCGCGGCCGACCGGGACGGCGACAAGGAGCTGGAGGCGTACAACGCCTACCTCGCCTCACTGCACGCCCGCGGCAACTGAGCCACCTCGGCAGGCGGCCCATCCGGACGCCTCGATTGGCCGGGCCCGTGCCGGACGCCCCGGAAAGTGGGTGTCTGAACGCATGTGCGGATCCTGTCCGGCGGGGCACCATGGAGGGAACCGCATGAGGAGGGTGTTGCGATGCCCGGTTCCACGAACGGTTCCACCTCCACGAAGACCATGGCAGTGCTCACGGTCGGCGGTCTGGTCGCCGTGACGGCCTACACGGTGGCGCTCGGCAGCAACGGCTGGCTGTGGTTCGGCTGGGTCGTCCTGGGGCTGATCACCCTCGGGATGGTGGCCACCCGCAGCACCTGATCCTCGATCCCGCGTGGCGATATCCCGCGCCGCGGTTCCCGCACCGCGTCCTCACCCGCCGAGGCGTCCGGCGGAGTGCACGCCCGGCTGGTACTTCGGCAGCCGGACGGTGACCTTCATGCCCGCGCCCACGGCGGTCTCGATGACGAGCCCGTAGTCGTCGCCGTAGACCTGGCGCAGCCGGTCGTCGACGTTGGACAGGCCGATGCCGCCGGAGGGGCCCGGTTCGCGGGCGAGGATGCGGCGCAGCACCTCGGGGTCCATGCCGGCGCCGTCGTCCTCGATCACGACCAGGGCCTCGGCGCCGGCGTCCTGCGCGGTGAGCTGGATATGGCATTTGTCCGACTTGCCTTCCAGGCCGTGCTTGACGGCGTTCTCCACCAGCGGCTGCAGGCACAGGAACGGCAGGGCCACCGGCAACACCTCGGGGGCGATCTGCAGGGTGACGGAGAGCCGGTCGCCGAAGCGTGCCCGCACCAGGGCCAGGTAGTGGTCGATGGCGTGCAACTCGTCGGCGAGGGTGGTGAAGTCGCCGTGCCGGCGGAACGAGTAGCGGGTGAAGTCGGCGAACTCCAGCAGCAGCTCACGGGCCCGCTCGGGGTCCGTGCGCACGAAGGAGGCGATCACCGCGAGCGAGTTGAAGATGAAGTGCGGGGAGATCTGGGCGCGCAGGGCGCGGATCTCGGCCTCGATGAGCCGGGTGCGGGACCGGTCGAGGTCGGCCAGCTCCAGCTGGACGGAGACCCAGCGGGCCACCTCCCCGGCCGCCCGGACCAGCACCGCCGACTCACGGGGCGCGCAGGCCACCAGCGCGCCGTGCACCCGGTCGTCGACGGTGAGCGGGGCGACGACGGCCCAGCGCACGGTGCAGTCGGGGGTGTCGCAGCCGAGCGGGAAGGCCTCGCCTCGGCCGGTGTCGAGCGGGCCGGCGAGGCGGGCCATGACCTCCTCGCGGTGATGGGAGCCCACGCCGTCCCAGACCAGCACCCGCTCGCGGTCGGTGAGGCACAGGGCGTCGGTGCCGAGCAGGGAGCGCAGTTTGCGGGCGGCCTTGCGCGCGGTCTCCTCGGTGAGGCCGGCCCGCAGCGGGGGCGTGGCCAGGGAGGCGGTGTGCAGGGTCTCGAAGGTGGCGTGCTCGACGGGGGTGCCGAGGCCGGCCAGGCTGGACGGGCGGGCGGTGCGCCGGCCCAGCCAGAACCCGGCGGCCAGCAGCGGCAGCACGGCGACCAGGAGCCCCGCGAGGAATCCGCTCATGGCGACACCTCCGTCCGCGTCTCCTCGGGCAGATGGAAGCGGGCCAGCACGGCCGCGGTGCCGGGCGGAACCCGGCCGGGGGTGGCCAGGGACACCAGGATCATCGTGAGGAAGCCCAGCGGCACCGACCAGAGGGCGGGCCAGGCGAGCAGGGCGTGCCAGGGGCCCTTGCCCGGGTAGCCGGTCATGGTCGCGGCGACGGCGAGGAAGGCCGAGCCGCCGCCCACCAGCATCCCGGCGGCCGCGCCGGGCGGGGTGAGCCGGCGCCACCAGATGCCGAGGACGAGCAGCGGGCAGAACGACGAGGCCGACACGGCGAAGGCGAGACCCACGGCGTCGGCGACCGGGAGCCCGCCGAGCAGGAAGGTCAGGGTCACGGGTACGGCCATGGCGAGCACCGTGCCCAGCCGGAAGTGCCGCACGCCCCGCGAGGGCAGCATGTCCTGGGTGAGCACCCCGGCGACCGCCATGGTCAGTCCGGACGCCGTGGACAGGAACGCGGCGAAGGCGCCGCCGGCGACCAGCGCGCCGAGCAGGTCACCGCCCACTCCCCCGATCATCCGGTCGGGCAGCAGCAGCACGGCGGCGTCCGCGTTGCCGGTGAGGGTCAGCTCCGGTGCGTACAGGCGGCCCAGCGCGCCGTAGACGGGCGGCAGCAGGTAGAAGGCGCCGATCAGGCCGAGGACGGCGACGGTGGTGCGGCGGGCGGCGACCCCGTGCGGGCTGGTGTAGAAGCGGACCACGACGTGCGGCAGCCCCATGGTGCCGAAGAAGGTGGCGAGGATCAGGCCGTACGTGGCGTACAGCGGGCGCTCCTCGCGGGACTCGGCGCGGGACGGGGAGACGGCGTCGTCGGTGCCGCGTCCGGCGGCGGGCACCTCGCTGTCCTCGGCGAAGGTCAGCCGGGTGCCGTCCTCGATGTGGTGGGTGCCGGCCGGCAGGACCAGCTCGGCGCCGTCGTGGGGGGTGCCGTCGACGGTGCCGTCCACGGTCACGGTGAGCGGCTTGTCCAGCCGCAGGTCGAGGCTGTCCTCGACGCGTACGGCCCGCTGCTCGCGGAAGGAGGCCGGCTCGTCGAAGGCGTGGGTGGGGGCGCCGTCGCCCTGCCAGGCGAGGACCAGGAAGAACGCGGGGACCAGCAGCGCGGTGAACTTCAGCCAGTACTGGAAGGCCTGCACGAAGGTGATGCTGCGCATGCCGCCGGCGGCGACGATCACGGTCACCACCACGGCGACGATCACCCCGCCGAGCCAGTCGGGCGTGCCGGTGAGCACGGTCAGGGTGAGCCCGGCGCCCTGCAGCTGGGGCAGCAGATACAGCCAGCCGACGCCGACCACCAGCACGCCGGCCATCCGGCGCACCGTCTGCGAGGCGAGCCGTGCCTCGGCGAAGTCGGGCAGGGTGTAGGCGCCGGAGCGGCGCAGCGGGGCGGCGACGAAAAGGAGCAGCACCAGATAGCCAGCCGTGTAGCCGACCGGGTACCAGAGCATGTCCGGGCCCTGGACCAGGACGAGCCCGGCGATGCCCAGGAAGGACGCGGCGGAGAGGTACTCGCCGCTGATCGCGGCGGCGTTCAGGCGGGGGCCGACGGTGCGGGAGGCGACGTAGAAGTCGGAGGTGGTGCGGGATATGCGCAGGCCGAAGGCGCCCACGAGGACGGTCGCCAGGACCACCAGGGCGACGGCGGGTACGGCGTAGCTGGAGTTCACGGCCCGTCCGGTCCTGTCTCAGCGGTCCTCGACGAGCCGCACGAAGTCGCGTTCGTTGCGTTCGGCGCGGCGGACGTACCAGCGGGCGAGCAGCACGAGCGGGGCGTACAGCCCGAAGCCGAGGACGGCCCATTCGAGGCGGCGGGCGTCGGGAGCGGCGGCGAAGACCAGCGGGAGCGGGCCGATGAGCAGGACCAGGACGGCGAACACGGTCAGTCCGGTGCGCAGCTGGATGCGGATGAGGGAGCGGACGTAGGTGTGACCTAGGGTGGTCTGCTCGTCGATCTCGGTACGGGGCCGGTAGTAGCCGGTGGTGCGCCGGGCCCGGCGGGGCGGGCCGGTGACCACCACGCGGTGTTCGGTCGGATCCTGGGGCATGGGGGTTTCCCTAGCTCGTCGTGCGGCGCATCAGCAGATCCCGCAGCTCACGCGCGTGCCGCCGGCTGACCTGCAGTTCCTCGGACCCGATCAGGACGCTCACCGAGCCCGCGTCCAGCCGCAGCTCGGCGATGTGCCGCAGGGCGACCAGATGGCGGCGGTGGATGCGGACGAAGCCGCGCGAGCGCCAGCGCTCCTCGAGCGTGGACAGGGGGATGCGCACCAGGTGGCTGCCCCGGTCGGTGTGCAGGCGGGCGTAGTCGCCCTGGGCCTCGACATGGGTGATGTCGTCCACCGGGACGAACCGGGTCACCCCGCCGAGTTCCACGGGGATGTGATCGGGGTCGGGTTCGCTGACCGGGATGCGCGGGGCGGCGCCGCGCTGGGCGGCGGCCCGGCGGACGGCCTCGGCCAGCCGCTCCTTGCGCACGGGCTTGAGGACGTAGTCGACGGCCTTGAGGTCGAAGGCGCGGACGGCGAAGTCCTCGTGGGCGGTGACGAACACGACGAGCGGCGGCCGGGCGAAGCCGGTGAGCAGGCGCGCGAGGTCCAGGCCGTCCAGGCCGGGCATCTGGATGTCGAGGAAGACCACGTCGATGGCGTCGGGGCCGTCGGGTCCCGACTCCAGGGCGCGGTTGATGCGGCGCAGCGCCTCGGTCGCGTCTCCGGCGCCCTCGGCGCTGCGGATGCGCGGGTCGGCGTTGAGCAGGTACAGCAGTTCCTCCAGTGAGGGACGTTCGTCGTCGACGGCCAGGGCGCGCAGCATGATGCGGAGTTTAGGGGCGGGGTCCGCCTCGGGTACATGCCCGGACGTGGGCGTTCTCGGCGGAGACGCATCCCGGCGGGCGCTGGATACAGTGCCCGCATGAACAGCAGGCCCGCCTCCTTCGACGAACTCGACCGGCAGATCGTCACCGCCCTGATGGCGAACGCCAGGACGTCCTTCGCCGAGATCGGCGCGGCGATCGGGCTGTCGTCGACGGCGGTCAAGCGCCGGGTGGACCGGCTGCGGGAGAGCGGGATCATCACCGGGTTCACCGCGACCGTGCGTCCCTCGGCTCTCGGCTGGCGCACCGAGGCCTATGTCGAGGTGTACTGCGAGGGCGCGGCGCCGCCGCGGCGGCTGGCGGAGGTGGTGCGCGGGTATCCGGAGATCGCCGCGGCGATGACGGTGACCGGCGGTGCGGACGCGCTGCTGCATGTGCGGGCGCGGGACGTGGAGCACTTCGAGGAGGTACTGGAGCGGATCCGGGCCGAGCCGTTCATCCGGAAGACGATCAGCGTGATGGTGCTGTCCCATCTGCTGCCGGATAGCCCGGAGGCCGGCGCCAGCCAGCTCGCCCCGGATGGCGCAACAGACGTGCGCTGAGCAGGGGCAATACGCAGTATTGCTGCATGAAGACGCAGCTCTTGTTCCTTGTCGCCCCACGGGGTCGCTTCCTAACGTGGAGTCATCCCTAGTCGACAGCGCGTGGAAGCGGAGGAACCCCTTCGTGCCTGGATCACGTGTGGCGTCCGCACGGCGATACCTCGTCTGCGAACCCAGATTCTTCGCCGTGCGGTACGCGATCAACCCCTGGATGCATCCCGACCGGCCCGTCGACACGGCGCTCGCGCAGCGGCAGTGGCGCACGCTGGTCGACACCTACCGGGCCCACGGGCATACCGTGGAGAGGGTGGAGCCGGTGCCCGGTCTCCCCGACATGGTGTTCGCCGCGAACGCGGCGGTCGTCGTGGAGGGCCGGGTGTTCGGTTCGCTGTTCCACGCGCCCGAGCGGCGCCCGGAGTCCGTGCCGTACCAGGCCTGGTTCAAGGACCATGGCTTCGACGTCCATCAGCCCGAGTCGGTGTGCGAGGGCGAGGGCGATCTGGTGCCGGCCGGCCGCTGGATCCTCGCGGGCACCGGATTCCGCACGACGCGGGAGGCGCATCGTGAGGCGCAGGAGTTCTTCGGGGTACCGGTGATCAGCCTGACGCTGGTGGATCCGTACTTCTACCACCTGGACACGGCGCTGTTCGTGCTGGACGGTGAGAACATCGCCTACTACCCGGAGGCGTTCTCGCCCGGCAGCCGCGAGGTGCTGAAGCGGCTGTACCCGGACGCGGTGATCGCCACCCGTGACGACGCGATGGCCTTCGGGCTGAACTCCGTCTCCGACGGACGCCATGTGTTCATCTCGCCGGGCGCGACGGCGCTCGCCGACCGGCTGGCCGACCGCGGCTATGTCCCCGTCCCCGTCGATCTGTCCGAGTTCCACAAGGCAGGCGGCGGCATCAAGTGCTGCACTCAGGAGATCCGCTCATGACCTCTGTCGCCCGTACCCGTTCGTCCGCCGAGCTGATCCGGGCGGAGGAACCGGTTCTCGCGCACAACTACCACCCGCTGCCCGTGGTCGTGGCCCGCGCGGAGGGCACCTGGGTGCAGGACGTGGAGGGCCGCCGCTACCTGGACATGCTGGCCGGCTACTCGGCGCTGAACTTCGGCCACCGGCATCCGGCGCTGATCGAGGCGGCGCACCGCCAGCTGGACCGGCTCACCCTCACCTCGCGCGCCTTCCACAACGACCGGCTCGCCGAGTTCGCGGAGCGGCTGGCCGCGCTGATCGGGCTGGACATGGTGCTGCCCATGAACACCGGCGCGGAGGCGGTGGAGAGCGCGGTGAAGGTGGCCCGCAAGTGGGCCTACGACGTCAGGGGCGTCCCGGCGGACCGGGCCACGATCGTGGTCGCGGCGGACAACTTCCACGGCCGCACCACGACCATCGTCAGCTTCTCCACGGACGAGGTCGCCCGCAGCGGCTTCGGCCCCTTCACGCCCGGCTTCCGGATCGTGCCGTACAACGACCTGGCGGCCATGGAGGCGGCGATCGACGACACCACCGCCGCGGTGCTGATCGAGCCGATCCAGGGCGAGGCGGGCGTGATCGTCCCGGACGACGGCTATCTGGCGGGCGTGCGGGAGCTGACCAGCCGGAAGGGCTGCCTGTTCATCGCCGACGAGATCCAGTCGGGGCTGGGCCGCACCGGCCGCACCCTGGCCGTGGAGCACGAGTCGGTGATGCCGGACGTGGTGCTGCTCGGCAAGGCGCTGGGCGGCGGGATCGTCCCGGTGTCGGCGGTGGTGGCCCGCCGCGAGGTGCTGCAGGTGCTGCACCCGGGTGAGCACGGGTCGACCTTCGGCGGCAATCCGCTCGCCGCGGCGGTCGGCTCGGCAGTGGTGGACCTGCTGGAGACGGGTGAGTTCCAGCGCCGGGCGGCGGAGCTGGGCGTGGTGCTGCGCGGGGGCCTTCAGTCCCTGGTCGGCAGGGGCGTCGTCGGCTTCCGCGCGCGCGGGCTGTGGGCCGGCGTGGACATCGACCCGGAGCTGGGAACGGGCCGTGACATCAGCGAGCGCCTGATGCGGGAGGGCATCCTCGTCAAGGACACCCACGGGTCCACGATCCGTCTGGCGCCGCCGCTGACCATCACGGCGGACGAGCTGCAGGGCGCCCTGCAGACGCTGGAGAAGGTGCTGGTCCAGGGGGCCTGACCGGCAGGACCCATGATCCGCTCGCTCCGCCCACGGCCGTTCCAGTCCCTGAGACCCGGTCCCGCCCGAGGCGCCCCGATTCCCGGCAAGGGTGAAGATTGGGGCATGAGGTGATAGACCACTCTCAGGCGACAGAGAGGTCGGCCGTGGGCGGACACAACGAGCAGGACGCGGCCCGGCAGGGGTTCGATGTGGCCGACGCCGCTCCCCTGCTGCTCGACCCGGCGGGCGTGGTGGCGAGCTGGACCGCACGGGCCGAGCGGCTGCTGGGGTACACGGCGTCGGAGGCCGTCGGCAGGAAGCTCGCCGAACTGCTGACCGACGAGGACGCCCTGCGAGTACCGGAGCTGGTCGAGCGGAGCCGTGCCGACGGCGGCTGGACCGGGCTGCTGAGGGCCCGGAACCGCGACGGGCGGACCGTGGAACTCACCGTGCGCGTCACACCGACGGTGGACCCGCGGCGCGATGCGTCCCTGCTGGTCCTGCTGTCGGAGCCGGGCGAGGACTCCGGCTGGGCGATGAGCCGCACGGTGCTGGAGCAGATGCTCTCCGGATCCCCGATCGGCATCGCGATCGTGGACACGGACCTGAGGTACGTGTGGTCGAACGCGGCCATGGAGCAGTTCGGCGGCGGCGCGGACCAGCGCCTCGGACTGCGGTTCGCCGAGATCCAGCCGGGCATGGACGCCGAGGCCGTCGAGGACCGGATGCGGCAGGTGCTGGCGACCGGCGAACCGGTGGTCGGCTACGAGCACGTCGGCCGGGTCCGCTCGGCGCCGCTGCGCGAGACGGCCCATATGATCTCGTTCAACCGTCTGGACGACGAGCAGGGCCGCCCGATGGGCGTGTACTACACGGTCGTCGACATCACCGAGCGGCACCGCGCCCGCCAGCGGCTCGCGCTGATGGACCGGGCCGGCGAACACATCGGCCGTTCCCTGGACATCATGCGCACCGCGCAGGAGCTGGCCGATGTCGCCGTGCCCGGGCTCGCGGACGTGGTCACCGTGGATCTGCTGGAGACCGTGCTGCGCGGCGCCGAACTGCCGCCCGGACCGCTGGCGGGGACCGGTACCGTGGCGCTGCGCCGGGCGGGCCAGAAGTCCTCGCAGGGCAAGCTGCCCGACTCCGTGGTGGAGATCGGCGAGGTGGCCGGCTACGGGGCCGGTTCGCCGCCGGTGCGCTGCCTGACCTCGGGCCGCTCCTGGCGGCAGGACGAGCTGACCCCGCTCGCCCTGGAGTGGGCGGTCGGCACGGCGGCCGACCGGGAGCACACCTTCCTGGAGCTGGGCCTGCAGAGCGTGCTGATCGTGCCGATCCGCGCCCGCGGGGTCACTCTGGGCGTCACCACGTTCTTCCGCCGCCTCCGCCAGATGCCCTTCGACGCGGACGACGTGCATCTGGCGGAGGAGCTGGTCTCGCGCGCCGCCCTCTGCGTGGACAACGCCCGCCGCTACACCCGGGAGCGGGACGCGGCGCTGGTGCTGCAGCGCAGCCTGCTGCCCCGGCGGATGCCCGAGCAGAACGCCGTCGAGGTGGCCGCCCACTACCGGCCGGCCGACGAGCTGACCAGGCTGGGCGGCGACTGGTACGACCTGATCCCGCTGTCCGGTGCCCGGGTCGCGCTGGTCGTCGGGGAGGTGCCCGGGCACGGCATCGACGCCGCGGCGGGGATGGGCCGTCTGCGGACGGCGGTGCGGACGCTGGCCGCGCTGGACCTGCCGCCCGAGGAGGTGCTGGCGCACCTCGACGACCTGGTGGCCCGCACCGCCCGCGACGAAGGCCCGCTCGACGGGGACGACGAGGGCGAGCGCCCCTTCGTGGAGCCCGTCGGCAGCGGCTGCGTCTACGTCGTCTACGACCCGGTCGACGGCCGGTGCGCCATGGCCGCCGCCGGGCATCCCGCGCCGGCCCTGGTGACGCCGGACGGCACGGTGAGGTTCGTGGAGCTTCCGCAGGGCCCGGCGCTCGGCGTGGGCGGGCCGCCGTTCGAGTCGGTGGAGATGACCCTGGAGGAGGGCACGACGCTCGCCCTGCACACCGACGGTCTGCTGGCCCATGGCGAGGAGGGGTCCCGGCCGGCCGCCGAGGCCTGCCTGCCCAAGCCGGCGGAGCAGCAGCGGCTGGAGCGGCTTCGTGCGGTGCTGACGGGGCGCTCCGCCACCCTGGACGAGCAGTGCCGGGCCGTGGTGGACACGCTGGCCCCTGCCCACCCCTACGACGACGTGGCGCTGCTGATGGCCCGCACCAAGCGGCTGGATCCGGGGCAGATCGCCGTCTGGGAGCTGCCCGGGGACCCGGAGATGGTGGCCGAGGCCCGCAGGACGGTCACCCGGCAGCTGGCCGAGTGGGGGCTGGAGGAGCTGGTCTTCACCGCGGAGCTGCTGGTGAGCGAGCTGGTCACCAACGCCATCCGGTACTCCCCCGGCCCGGTCCGCCTGCGGCTGATCCGCGAGCGTGCGCTGGTGTGCGAGGTCTTCGACGGCGGCGCCACCGCCCCGCATCTGCGCCATCCGCGCGCCATGGACGAGGGCGGCCGGGGCCTGCTCCTGGTGTCCCAGCTGGCCGAACGCTGGGGCACCCGCTTCGTGCCCGACGGCAAGATCATCTGGGCCGAGCTGACCCTCACGGGCGGGGCCGACTGAGGGCGGACGGCTTTCCGGGGCCGCCAGGGGGCACGCGGGGCAGACGGGACTTCGCCGTGCGCTAGGTGTGCTGTTCGGAGAGGTTGGTGACGCGGCTGGCTGGGGTGTGGCCGCTGATGCCGGTGTGGGGTCGGTGGTAGTTGTACCAGTCCAGCCAGGCGGGCAACGCTGCACGCGTGTCACCAACGTCCCGGGACAGCACACCTAGGCGCGTGAGGCGTCCATGCCGGCGACTCGGGCGACGTTCTGCCGGTCCTCGGGGTCGTCGCTGGGGGCGCCCGCGAACCAGGCGTCGAGGATCTCCTTCAGCAGCGGCTCGGAGGTCAGGCGCAGGCTCAGGGCCAGAACGTTGGCGTCGTTCCAGCGGCGGGCCCCGTCCGCCGTGTAGGCGTCGGTGCACAGGGCGGCCCGCACGCCGGGCACCTTGTTCGCGGCGATGGAGGCACCGGTGCCGGTCCAGCAGCACACCACCGCCTGGTCGGCCGTGCCGTTGGCGACCTCGCGGGCGGCGGCCTCGCTGCAGGCGGCCCACTGGGCGTCGTCCCCGGGGCTCAGTGCGCCGTGCGGGCGCACCTCGTGCCCTCGCTCGCGCAGCTCGGCGACGAGCGCCCGGGCCACGGGTTCGTCCATGTCGGAGGAGACGGAGATCCTCATGTCTGTGAGCCTACTCGGCCCTCCGGCCCGCCCGGAACCGGTGACCGGCGGCGCGGCGATCACCGTCATGATCCGGTCATGCCGCCGGCCGGGTGTTGCCCTGACGCGGTGATCGGAAGAGGCTGTCGCTGCGGTCCTCCCCAGCCGCACACGTCCCTGGCGGCGCAGGCGCTGACGGGCGTTCAGGCGCCGGGCCGCGGCCCCAAGGGCCGCTCCGGTCGGACGTGGTGCCGGGCCGCATGGCCCGGACCTAGACTGGCACCCCTACGACGTGCCGGTTGACCTGCTGGAACACGGCGGACGAGGGTCCGCCAGAGTCGAGGAGCGTGCCCTTGTTCTACTACCTGCTCAAATATGTGCTGCTGGGCCCGCTGCTGAGACTGGTGTTCCGGCCGCGAATAGAGGGCCTGGAGCATGTGCCGTCGACCGGGGCGGCCATCGTCGCGGGCAACCATCTGTCGTTCTCCGACCACTTCCTGATGCCCGCGGTGCTCAAACGGCGCATCACCTTTCTCGCCAAGGCCGAGTACTTCACCGGCCCCGGCCTCAAGGGGAGGCTGACCGCGTTCTTCTTCCACAGCGCGGGCCAGATCCCGGTGGACCGCTCCGGCAAGGAGGCCGGGCAGGCGGCGATCCGCGAGGGCCTCGGCGTCCTGTCCAAGGGCGAGCTGCTGGGCATCTACCCGGAGGGCACCCGGTCGCACGACGGCCGTCTCTACAAGGGCAAGGTCGGCGTCGCGGTGATGGCGCTCAAGGCCGGTGTCCCGGTGATCCCGTGCGCGATGATCGGCACCTTCGAGGCGCAGCCGCCCGGGAAGGTCATCCCGCGCATCCGCCCGGTGCGGATCCGCTTCGGCGAGCCTCTCGACTTCTCCCGCTACGCCGGGATGGAGAACGAGAAGGCGGTGCTGCGCGCCGTCACCGACGAGATCATGTACGCGATCCTCGCCCTGTCCGGGCAGGAGTACGTCGACAAGTACGCCGCCGTGGTCAAGGCCGAGGAGGCGGAGCGCAAGAGCGCGGGCGGGGAGAAGCGGCGGCTGCGCCGGGCCTCGTAGCGCTCGCGCGGCGGACACGACGAAGGGGCGGCCGGGAGTGTCCCGGCCGCCCCTCGTCATGCCAGTTGTGAGCTTGCTGGACCGGCTACGGCTTGGGCGTGGCGTGCGGTGCGCAGGTCACGTCGGAGCGGTCCAGCTCACCGCGGAGCAGATAGGCGTCCACGCGCTCGTTGACGCAGGCGTTGACGAGCCCCGTGACGCCGTGCGAGCCGGCGTCCTTCTCGGTGATGAGCCGGGAGCCCTTGAGCCGCTTGTGCAGCTCGACGGCGCCCCCGTACGGGGTGGCCGCGTCCCGCTCGGCCTGGACGATCAGCACCGGCGGCAGGCCCTTGCCGGTCCTCACGTCCACCGGGGTCCGCTGCTTGACCGGCCAGGTGGCGCACGGGAGGTTCATCCAGGTGTTGGCCCAGGTCATGAACGGGTGGTCGCGGTGCAGCCGGGTGCTGTCGCGGTCCCACTTCTTCCAGTTGGCGGGCCACTTGGCGTCGGTGCACTCCACGGCCGTGTAGACGGCGTTGCCGTTCTCCGCGGCGGCGTTGCCCGCGGTGTCGGACATGTCGGGGGCGGCGGCGTCGACGAGCGCCTGGGTGTCGCCGGCGACGTACTCGCTGAACACCTTCGCCACCGGCGCCCACGCGGAGTCGTAGTACGGGGCGCTGGAGAAGTAGGAGATGAGCTCGGCCGGTCCGACGACACCGCCGAGCGGCTTCTTCGCGGCGGTGGCGCGCAGCTTCAGCCACTGGGCCTGGACGGCCTCGCGCGTGGCGCCCAGGTGGAAGGTGGCGTCGTTCTTCGCCACCCAGTCCTGCCAGTCCTTCCAGCGGCCCTCGAAGGCGACGTTCTGGTCGAGGTTGGCCTGGTACCAGATCTTCTCGCGGGAGGGGTTGACCACGCTGTCGACGACCATGCGGCGGACGTGGCCCGGGAAGAGCGTGGCGTAGACGGCGCCGAGGTAGGTGCCGTAGGAGACGCCGAGGAAGTTGAGCTTCTTCTCGCCCAGGGCGGCGCGGATGACGTCGAGGTCGCGCGCGGTGTTCGGGGTGGTCATGTGGGGCAGCATGGCGCCGCTGCGCTCGTAGCAGCCCTCGGCGTATGCGCGGGCGAGCCGGCGCTGGTGGCGCTTGTCGGCCTCGGAGCGCGGCACCGGGTCCGGCTTGGGCGCCTTGACGAACTCCTGCGGGTCGGCACAGGAGATGGGTGCGGATCTGCCGACGCCGCGCGGGTCGAAGCCCACGAAGTCGTAGGCCTTGGCGGCGTTCGCCCAGACCGGGTTCTTGCTCGTCACGCGGGTCGGAAAGCGCAGTCCGGAGCCGCCGGGGCCGCCCGGGTTGTACAGCAGCGCGCCCTGACGCTCCCTCGTGCCGCCGGTGTTGGCGATGCGGTCGACGGCCAGCTTGATCTGCTTGCCGTGGGGCTTGGCGTAGTCGAGCGGCACCGTGACCCAGCCGCACTGGACGGGCTTGGGCAGGTTCCAGTCGGCGGGGCAGTCCTGCCAGTCGATGCCGGTCCTGGCGGCCTTGGCGGCGGCGAGGGCGACGCCCCTGGCCTCACGGTCCTTGCCACGGTGGCTGGTCGGGTCCGCCGTGGCGCTGGCGGTGGGCGCCGTGACGGCGCCGGCTATGAGCGTCGCGGTGACGAGCACTCCGGCCGAGCCGAGCGCGGTCGCCCGCCGCTTCGGTCTGGTGTCCCTCAAGTGGGGCCTCCCCGTTTCATCGTCGCGATGGGTACGGGGGATCCTCGCCGCTGCGAGGTGTCCGGCGACAGGGGCGGCCGCGCTTCTTTGCCAATCCGATAACCGGATAAGGGAGTTCGGTCAGGCGGACACCGGATTGAGCAGGTCCAGCGCCGCGTTCAGCCGGCGCCGCAGCAGCAGGGCGTCCGGGGCGAGGGCGGTGACAAGGACGGCCGGTCCGGCCAGCGGCCCACGGGCCCGCCGAGGCCGATCCGCAGGGGACGGCGGCTGCCGTCCGGGCGGCGGGCGTCGGCGCCGACGGCGGCCGGACCCGGGTGGGCGTGGTCGAGATGCATGGGAGACGGCTCCTGTCTCGCGGTGTGTGTCTTGTCGGTTCCGGGGAGCTCAAGGAGGTTCAGCGGGAAGTGAGGGCGAGGTCTCTTACGAGGCGAACAGCCGCACCGGACGGCCCGCGTGCAGTTCCGCCCCGATCTCCAGCAGGGGCGCGGAGCACGCGGGCAGGACGTCGACGCCCTCTTCGGCCGCCGTCCGGGCCGCTCGCACCGCCCGGTCCGCCACGTCGTCCAGGTCCGGGGCGAGCCGGGCCAGCACACCCGTGGCGTCGAACGGGTCGAGGCTCAGCAGCCGCACGGTCGCCGACGCCGCTCCGCTCACGCTCTCGTAGGCGGCGCAGCAGGCGGCGTCCCGCGCGTCCAGCCCCGCCGCCCGTGCCACGACGGGCGGCGTCCCGCGCGTCCAGCCCCGCCGCCCGTGCCACGACGCCGAGCACCACCGGCTGGTGCGCGCCCTTGGGGAACCGGCCCGCCAGTGCGTCGAGTTCGCCGCACGGCCAGGTCGCGCGCGCCGCCCGCAGCAGCTGCCGGCCCAGTTTCCGGGCGGCCGTGCGCAGTGCGGGCGACGGTGTGCGCGCATCGGCCGCGGCGTCCAGCGCCTTGGGATCGGCGCCGAGCGCGGCTGCCGCCGCCAGGGACGCCGCCACCAGACCGGATGTGGTGAGCCCCGAGGGGTCTGGGCACAGGGAGCGGCCTCGAGTGCCCGGCGGGATCAAGGCGCTGGCGCCGGGCGAAGAACGGCCCCAGGCCCGGCGGAGTCGGGGCACGCGGAACTGCCCGACGCCCCAGCGGGATCACGGCACGAGCCCAAGCGGGAACCGGCCGCGGGCGCCAACCGGGATCAGGGCGCTGGTGCCCAGCGGGAAACGGCCCGAGGAGCCCGCCGAGATCAGGACGCCGGCGCGGGCGAGGAACGGCCCCAGGAGCCGATGGGGTCTGGGCACGGGGGCGGTTCCGGTTGCCCCAGCGCGATCAAGGCGCTGGCGCCGCGCAAAGAACGGCACAGGCCCGGCGGAGTCGGGGCACGCAGAGCGGCCCCGGACGCCCCAGCGGATCAGCGCACGAGCGCCACGCGGGGAACGGTCACGGAGGCCAGCCGGGATCAGGGCGTTGATGCCGGGCGGAAACGGCCCAGGCGCTCGCCGGGATCAAGGCCCTGGTGCGGGGCGGGGACCCGCATCGGGTGCCCGGCGAGGAAGGGGCACGCGGAGCGACCCCGGGCGCCCGACAGCATCGGGGCACGGGTAGTTGGCGGGAGCGGCCCCGAGCGGGCGTCGGATCGGGGCTCGAGCGCCTGGCGAGGAACGGCAGCCGGAGCCCGGCGGAGTCGGGGCGCGGGGAGCCGCGGGTGCCTGGCAGGGTGCGGGCGCGGTGCCTGACCGGAGTCAGGAGGGGGCCGGCCCCCGGTGCTCGGCGGCGATGCCGAACCGGCGGCGTTCGCCCGCAGCGGACGCCGGGGAGATCTCCCGGACGGTCGACACGGCACTGATCACCGGCTCCTCGGCGGAGGCCGCCGGCTCCTGGAGCTGCTCGAGCTCCTCAAGTCGTCGCAGGTCATCGCCGGAGACGAGGGCGACGAGGGGCTTTCCGTGCCGGGTGACGACGACCCGCTCCCCGCCGTAGACCACGCGGTTGATCAGGTCGGCGAGCTCGGCCCTGGCCTGGGTCACCGGAATCTCGTAAGCCATGCCCCCATCATAACGTCACGTACATCCTGTACATTTTTTACAGAGAGACCGCAGCGACGCGTTCCGACCCGAGGAGGGGTACCCATGGACCGGCCGTACGCCCGTCACGTCCTGCCCGAGTTCACCGAACGCACGGCGACCGGGCAGCGGACGAGTGATCCCTACTCGAAGCTCATGGAGGAGCGGATCGTCTTCCTGGGGACCCCCGTCGACGAGACCTCCGCCAACGATGTGATGGCCCAGTTCATGTACCTGGAGCACCAGGCACCGGATCGGGACATCTCGCTGTACATCAACTCCCCCGGCGGCTCGTTCCACGCCATGTCGGCGATCTACGACACGCTGCAGTACGTGAACTGCGACGTGGAGACGATCTGCCTCGGGCAGGCGGAGGGTGCCGCGGCGCTGCTGCTGGCCGCCGGGACACCGGGCAAGCGGTACGTGCTGCCCGGGGCGCGCATGGTGCTGCGTCAGCCGGCGCTCACGGAACCGGTGGAGGGGCAGGCCAGCGATCTGGCCATCCAGGCCGAGGAACTGAACCGCATCCGGGCCCGCATGGAGGAGATCCTGGTCCGGCACACGGGACGCAGTGCGGAGCAGGTCCGCTCCGACACGGAGCGGGACACCGTGCTCGACGCGCAGGCGGCGGTGGACTACGGCCTCGCGGACCGCATCGTGCCCAGCCGCAAGGGCGCGCGTCCCGGCACGAGGTGAGCCGCCGATGCTGCCACCCGAACTTCCCCCGCTGCCCGCACTGACTCGCGCCGAGGCCGAGTTGATCGACCGTTACCTCGAAGTCGTCGATCTGCTCGGCCGGATCAACCCGGCACACGCGGGCGAGACCTACCGCGGACTGCGCGCCGCACAGGCCCTGGTGGGCAAGGCGGCCGCCCTGCGCGACGCCCTGGCGCTGATGCACCGGCGCGGCGAGACCGAGCTGCACTCCGCCACGCTGGCCCGCGCGCTGCGGGTGCTGGACGGCGAACGCCGCACCGCCCGCGTGACCTTGCCGCCGGTCTCCACGAGCTGACACCGGCTGACCGACCGCCGGGACCCCGACACCGGCGGAGCCGGCGTCCGCGGCGCCGACACCAGGCGTTCAACCGGAGTTGAAACGGACCAAACGGCGTACCCCCATCCGGCGTAGAAAAACCATGAGTTTGCGGGGTGCCGAAGTTGCGTCCGGGGGTGCGGGCGGAGGGCGGAACGGAATATTCCGCCGCTGGTCCGGGGCGCGTTGGCGCCCCGGACCGGACTCTGTCCGCACGTGTGTCCACCCGAACGGGTGAGTGGTGAGTAACAACACAAATCCCCGGTTCCGTTGGGAAATCGGGCGGGCCATGGGTCAAGATCCGTGACTGACGACAAGACCCCGCCGCAGCGGCGGGGCGATCCGGGCGGACGCCGAGTCCTGCCGCCGCCCGGATGCCCGGTCGACAGGAAGTGGATCGGCAGGAGTGGAGGACCCAAGCACGACGGGTCGCCGGAACCGCGAGGTTCCGAGCAGCCCTTGGGGTGAAGCCGCACATGTGCGGCCGGGCCACTTCGCCAGCCCGAATCCGACAGGTCATCCTTCACAGGCGGCTGACGAAGGGTTGCGCATGACTGCGCTCAATCGTGTCCCGTCTCTGATGGCCCGGGCCGGTACGGCCTCGGCCCTCACTCTCGCCGCCGTGGGCGGCACCATCGTGATCCCCGGCGCCGCCTCGGAGGCGGCCGCCGCAAGCCTGGGCACCAAGGCCCTGAAGGTCGCGGCCTCCAAGAAGGGCTCGCCCTACCAGTGGGGAGCCGCCGGGCCTTACCGATTCGACTGCTCCGGGCTCACCCTGTACTCGTTCAGGAAGGCCGGCAAGAAGCTGCCGCGCACCGCGGCCCAGCAGTACAACAGGACGCGCCACATCTCCGCCTCCAAGCGCAGGGCGGGAGACCTGGTGTTCTTCCACTCGGGCCGCAGCATTTACCACGTCGGCATATACGCGGGCAAGGGCAAGATCTGGCACGCCCCCAGGACCGGGGACGTCGTGCGACTGCAGAAGATCTGGACCAGCAGCGTCTATTACGGCCGGGTCAAGTAATCACGAGGGCGGCGGGGCGGGAACGCGTCGCCGCCCCGCCTTTCCCCTTCTCCGCGGTCTCCGGCTCCATGCTCTCCGCGGAGTTCTCCCGACAGTCCGCGTGGCCGCGGGCTTCACCGGCTCCGGCTGCCCCCTTCAAAGCTCGGGCTGACCGGTCGTGGCGACCGGCTCCGCGGGGGCGGCGGTCCACGGCAGTTCCACCAGGACGGTCTTGCCGCCCTCCCTGGTGCGGCGGACCCGCAGCCGGCCGCCGCACTCCGCGGTCAGCCAGCGGATGATGACCAGGCCGCGGCCGTTGTCCTGCTGGACCGCCGCCGGCAGCCGCTTGGGCAGCCGGGGGTGACTGTCGGTCACCCCGATGCACAGCCGCTCGTCCCGGTCGAGGACCAGTCGCACCGTGAACGTGGGCGACTGCCCGAACGTGTGCTGCACGGCGTTGGTGGCCAGTTCGGAGACGATCAGCCGTACCGTGTCCGACACTTCCGTGTCCTCGGGCATGCCCCATTCCGCCAGCGTGCCCACCACGTGGGTGCGGGCCGCGGCGACCGAGGCTGGATCGCTCGGCAGAGTGACGGATGCTTCCAGATGGTCTGCCATGGCGACGTCGTCCCTTTCCACGGGACCGCAGTCCGACACGGAGCGGATGGTTCGAGTACGGTCCCGCACTGGTGCTTCGTCGCCAGAGTGCCATCACCGCACGGCGCAGGGCAGCGATCCACCGGGATATGCATATATCTGTCGCTCAAAGCGGTGAACTCTACGACGGGAGACCGTATTTGGGCGGCCTCGAGGGAGTAAGGGGAGACCCATGCAGCACGGTCCCGCGGTGCGCCGCCGCAAGCTGGGCGCCGAACTGCGCGCGCTGCGTACCTCGGCGGGGCTCACCAGTGGCGAGGCGGCCCGGCTGGTGGGCTGGCACCAGTCGAAGGTGAGCCGGATCGAGACCGGAACGAGCGGGGTGAAACCGGCCGACGTACGGTTACTGCTCGACACCTACGGTGTGTCCGATCCGCAGCTGCGCCGGCTGCTGCTGGTGCTGGCCGGCTCCGGCGACGGCGGGGGCCGGCATCACTGGTGGCAGGCGTACCGGGGCGTACTGCCGCCGACCTACCGGGACTTCATCAGCCTGGAGTCACAGGCGAGCGCCATGCGCACCCTGGAGACCACCGTGGTCCCCGGTCTGCTGCAGACGCCGGAGTACGCGCGGGCGGTGACCGCGGCCGCCCTGGAAGGGGCCTCGGAGGAACGGCTGGACGCGCTGGTGGATGTGCGGCTGGCACGGCAGGACGTGCTGCGGGCCGATCCCCCGCTGGAGCTGAGCGCGGTGCTGGACGAGGCGGTGCTGCGCCGGGAGGTGGGCGGCCCGGGTGTGATGGCCCGTCAGCGTCAACGACTGGTCGAGGCGGCCCGGTTGCCCCATGTCAGGCTGCAGGTGCTGCCGTTCTCGGCCGGGGCGCACATCGGCGTCACGGGCCCTTTCGTCATCTTTTCGTTTTCGCGCACTTCCGATCTGGACGTGGTTGTTCTCGACCACTTGACGAGTAGCCTCTATCTGGAGCGGAAAGAAGACCTCAGGGCGTACACGGAGGCCTTCAACGCCCTTTCCATCCACGCCCTTTCGCCCGAGGACTCGTTGGATCTCATCGCCGGGACAGCCGCCGGCGTGTAAGGAGGCATGATGCCTGCACCGCCTCGGACCATTTCCTCCCTCTCCAGCACCGAACTGCACGGCGTGCGGTGGCTGCGCAGCAGCTACAGCACGGGCGCGAACAACTGCGTCGAGACGGCCGCACCGGTCACCGGCCGCGCGGACGGACTGCTCGCCGTGCGCGACTCCAAGGATCCGGCCGGACCCGCACTGCTCTTCTCCCGCGGGAGCTGGGCGCGGTTCCTGTCCGCGATCAGCTGACCCGCCGCTCCTCTGGGACCAGCTGAACCGCTGAACTCCCGCGACCTGGTGGCCGACGCCACCGGTCCCCCGCATCGGACGACGCACGGCCGTGCCACGCCGACTCACGGTCGCGTCTCGCCGATCACCTGTACAGCGCGATCGATCTCCGCCCCGGAGAGGTCGGCGCGGGCGGTCAGTCTGAGCCGTGAGATGCCGTCGGGCACGGAAGGAGGACGGAAACAGCCCACGGACAGACCGGCCGCCCGGCAGTCGGCCGCCCACCGTACGGCCTGCTCCGGGGACGGGGCGCGCACCGAGACCACCGCGGCGTCCGGGCGCACCGTCTCGAGCCCCAGCGCCGTCAGCCGGGTGTGCAGCTCCCGCGCCACGGCGCCCGCCCGCGCCGCCCGTTCCGGCTCGCGGCGCAGCAGCCGGAGGGCCGCCAGGGCCGCGCCCGCGGCCGCGGGGGCGAGCCCCGTGTCGAAGATGAACGTCCGGGCCGCGTTGACCAGATGCTCCACCGCCCGGGCCGGGCCCAGCACGGCTCCGCCCTGGCTGCCCAGCGACTTGGACAGCGTCACGGTCACCACCACGTCGTCCGCGCCGGCCAGGCCCGCCGCGTGCGGGGCGCCGCGCCCGCCCTCGCCCAGTACGCCCAGACCGTGGGCGTCGTCGACCACCAGGCCCGCACCGTACTCCCGGCAGGCGGCGGCGAGGCCGGCGAGCGGTGCCGCGTCGCCGTCCACCGAGAACACCGTGTCCGACACCGCGATGGCCGGCCCGTCGTGCCCGGACAAAGCCTTGCCCACCGCGTCGGGGTCTGCGTGCGCCGCGATCTGGGTGGTGCCCCGGGCCAGCCGGCAGCCGTCGATCAGGGAGGCGTGGTTGCCCGCGTCGGAGACGATCAGCGAACCGTGCGGGGCCAGCGCGGTGACGGCGGCCAGGTTGGCCGCGTACCCGGAGGAGAAGACCAGGGCCGCCTCGAAGCCGCAGAAGTCAGCCAGCTCGCGCTCCAGCTCGGCGTGCAGCTCGGTGCTGCCGGTGACCAGCCGGGACCCCGTGGCGCCCCCGCCCCAGGTCCGCGCGGCCCGCGCGGCACCCTCGACGACCTCCGGGTGCCGGGCCAGACCCAGGTAGTCGTTGCTCGCCAGGTCGAGCAGCGGCGTGTCGGCGGCGCGCGGCCGCAGCGTCCGTACGAGTCCGGCGCGGCGGCGCAGCCGCGCCTGCTCGTCGATCCAGCCGAACGCCATGGCTCCTCCGGGCTTTTGTAGGCAGTGCACAGACATTAGCGGCAGGCCGGGCGGGGCACGGTGTGGCAATACCCACACCGCCATCCGGCTCTGTTGTACGAACTCTCCTTGGCCTCGGACGGTCCGGTAGGACAGGATCGGCTCTCATGGACCTGCTGAACACGCTGGTGGACAAGGGGCTTCGGCGCGAGACGCCGACCCGCGAGGAAGCGCTGGCCGTCCTGAGGACGACCGACGACGAGCTGCTCGACGTGGTGGCCGCGGCCGGAAAGGTGCGCCGGCACTGGTTCGGGCGACGGGTGAAGCTCAACTATCTCGTCAACCTCAAGTCCGGCCTGTGCCCCGAGGACTGCTCCTACTGTTCCCAGCGGCTCGGCTCGAAGGCCGGCATCCTGAAGTACACCTGGCTCAAGCCGGACGAGGCGTCGAAGGTCGCCGCCGCGGGCCTCGCGGGCGGGGCCAAGCGGGTGTGCCTGGTGGCCTCCGGGCGCGGCCCCACCGACCGGGACGTCGAGCGGGTGTCCGACACCATCAAGGCGATCAAGGAGCAGAACGAGGGCGTCGAGGTGTGCGCCTGCCTCGGTCTGCTCTCCGACGGCCAGGCGGAGCGGCTGCGCGAGGCGGGGGCGGACGCGTACAACCACAACCTCAACACGTCCGAGGCGACGTACGGGGACATCACGACCACGCACACGTACGCGGACCGGGTGGACACCGTGCAGAAGGCGCATGCGGCGGGGCTCTCGGCCTGCTCCGGGCTGATCGCCGGCATGGGCGAGAGCGACGAGGACCTGGTGGACGTGGTCTTCTCGCTGCGGGAGCTCGACCCCGACTCGGTGCCGGTGAACTTCCTCATCCCGTTCGAGGGGACGCCGCTGGCCAAGGAGTGGAACCTGACGCCGCAGCGGTGCCTGCGGATCCTGGCGATGGTGCGGTTCGTGTGCCCCGATGTGGAGGTGCGGATCGCGGGCGGGCGTGAGGTGCATCTGCGGACGATGCAGCCGCTGGCGCTGCACCTGGCCAACTCGATCTTCCTCGGGGACTACCTGACCAGTGAGGGGCAGGCGGGGAAGGCGGACCTGGAGATGATCGCGGATGCCGGGTTCGAGGTGGAGGGTGCGGATGAGGTGACGTTGCCTGAGCATCGGGCCCAGCGCTCCGGGGGAGCGTGCGGGGCGGGTGCGGGTGGTGATGTGTGCGGCTCGCACGCGGGTGGCGGTGATGCCTGCGGGTCGCATGCGGGTGATGGTGGCGTGTGCGGCGCGGATTCGAATGACGGTGACGTGTGCGGGGCTCATGCGGGTGGCGGTGACGCTCGCGGGGCGCATGCGGGGGGTGCGTGCGGGTCGCATGAGGAAGGTGCGGCGGCGCCGGTCTCCGGGCCGCGGCCCGATCTGGTCGCGGTGCGGCGCCGGGGTGCCGGGACGGATCTCGCGCCCAATGCCTGAGCTGTCCCTCTCCGAGGTTCTGGAACTCGACCGGCGGCATGTGTGGCATCCGTACGGGCCGATGCCGGGTCAGCGGGAGCCGCTGGTCGTGGAGTCGGCCGGCGGGGTGCGGCTGAAGCTCGCCGACGGCTCGGGCGAGCTGGTCGACGGGATGTCGTCCTGGTGGTCGGCGATCCACGGCTACAACCACCCCGTGCTGAACGAGGCGGCCCGTGAGCAGCTGGCGCGGATGAGCCATGTGATGTTCGGCGGGCTCACGCACGAGCCCGCCGTGCGGCTGGCGAAGCTGCTTGCCGACATGTCGCCCAAGGGGCTGGAGCATGTGTTCCTGGCCGACTCCGGGTCGGTGTCGGTCGAGGTCGCGATCAAGATGTGCCTGCAGTACTGGCGTTCGCTCGGCCGGCCCGAGAAGCGGCGGCTGCTGACCTGGCGGGGCGGCTATCACGGGGACACCTGGCACCCGATGTCGGTCTGCGACCCCGAGGGCGGGATGCACGAGCTGTGGGCCGGTGCCCTGCCCCGGCAGGTGTTCGCGGACGCGCCGCCCGCCGGGTACGAGGAGGCGTACGCCGGGCATCTGCGGGAGATGGTCGAGCGGCACGCCGGGGAGCTGGCCGCGGTGATCGTGGAGCCGGTCGTACAGGGTGCGGGGGGCATGCGGTTCCACTCCCCCGCGTATCTGCGGGTGCTGCGCGAGGTGTGCGACGCGCACGACGTGCTGCTGGTGTTCGACGAGATCGCCACCGGGTTCGGGCGCACGGGTGCGCTGTTCGCCGCTGAGCATGCGGCCGTGGCGCCGGATGTGATGTGCGTGGGCAAGGCGCTGACCGGTGGTTACATGACCATGGCGGCGACGCTGTGCACGGAGCGGGTGGCCGAGGGGATCTCGCGCGGCGAGGTGCCGGTGCTGGCGCACGGGCCGACGTTCATGGGCAATCCCCTGGCGGCGGCGGTGGCGTGTGCGTCGATCGAGCTGCTGCTGGGGCAGGACTGGGCCGCGGAGGTCAAGCGGATCGAGGCGGGGCTGCGGGACGGGCTCGCCGAGGCGGCGGGGCTGCCGGGCGTGCGGGACGTGCGGGTGCTCGGGGCGATCGGGGTCGTGCAGCTCGATCACGAGGTGGACGTGGCGGCGGCGACGCGGGCCGCGGTGGCCGAGGGGGTGTGGCTGCGGCCGTTCCGGGATCTGATCTACACGATGCCGCCGTATGTCACGGCTGACGATGATGTCGCCCGGATCGCACGTGCGGTGTGCGCCGCGGCGAGGGTGGGGTGACGTGACGTGCCGGTACTGGTGATCACGGGGACCGGGACCGAGGTCGGCAAGACGGTCGTCACGGCGGCGGTCGCTGCGACGGCCGTGGCTGCGGCCGGGCGGTCGGTGGCGGTGCTGAAGGCGGCGCAGACGGGGGTGGGGCCGGGCGAGGCCGGGGACGCGGAGGAGGTCGCGCGGCTGGCGGGGGGCGGTGTCCGGGCCGGGGAACTGGCGCGGTACCCGGAGCCGCTGGCGCCGGCGACGGCGGCGCGGCGGGCCGGGCGGGTGCCGGTGCATCCGGAGGATGTGGCGGAGCGGGCGGCGAAGCTGGCGGCGGAGTTCGATCTGGTGCTGGTGGAGGGTGCGGGTGGGCTGCTGGTGCGGTTCGATGCGGCGGGGGGCACGCTTGCGGATGCGGCGGAGTTGCTCGGGGCGCCGGTGCTGGTGGTGACGTCGGCGGGGCTGGGGACGCTCAACGTGAGCGAACTGACGGTACGTGAGCTGCAGCGGCGCGGGCTGGAGGTGCCGGGGTTGGTGGTCGGCAGCTGGCCCACGTCCCCGGATCTCGCCGCCCGCTGCAACCTCCTGGACCTCCCCGACGTGACCGGCGTCCCCCTGCTGGGCGCGGTACCCGAGGCCGCGGCATCCCTCCGCCCGGAGACGTTCCGGACCCGGTCCCCGGAGTGGCTGGCCCCCCAGCTCGACGGCACCTGGGACGCGGAGGCATTCCGTACGCGTGCGGCTGCGGGCTAGGTGGGGGTGCGCGTCTGATGCCTGCGGGGCAACTGCCCCTCCGGTGGGGGTGCGCGTAGCGCCCAACGGTGGGTGGGTGAGTCGGGGCCGGGGCGGTGGTATCCGCGTGCGGCCACGTCACTGCGGGCATTCGTGCCGCTGGGGCGATGGGGTGCCCAGCTCGAGCGCAGCCGAGAGTGGGGGAGGCACCCCTTCAGCGGGGCCAGCGCACCCCACCCCCCGGCCAGCAACGGCACCGGGGTGCCCTACCAGCAAAGGCCGCCGTCGCCGCAGCACCCCAAACCGAATGACACGCAACTAGATGCGCACCGAGGGCGCATCTCGCGCCCCGCGCGGGGGAGAATCGCGGTAGGGCCCGTTCCCGGGGAGGTACCGATGCCATTGCGGTCAGCTGGATCCACCAAGGCCCCGCGGGATGCCGTGCACCATCCCCTGTTCGCCCGTTACTACGCCCGCGCCAGCGTCGCCGCCGAGACCCGCATGCACATGGCCGACGTCCGCCGGCGCCTCCTGACCGGCCTCTCCGGCAGAGTCATCGAGATCGGCGCCGGCAACGGCCTGAACTTCGCCCACTACCCCGGCACCGTCTCCGAGGTCGTCGCCATCGAACCGGAGCGCCACCTGCGCAAGCTGGCCGTCGACGCCGCCCTGCGCGCCCAGATGCCCGTGGACGTCGCCCCCGGCGCCGCCGAGGCGCTGCCGGTGAAGAGCGAGGCGTTCGACGCGGCCGTGGTGTCCCTGGTGCTGTGCAGCGTGCGGGACGTTCCGCGGGCGCTGTCGGAGATCCGGCGCGTGCTGCGGCCGGGCGGCGAGCTGCGCTTCTTCGAGCACGGCGCCGGCGGCGGCAAAGTCATGCGGTTCACCCAGCGCGCGATGGACGCGACGGTCTGGCCGCCTCTGGCCGGCGGCTGCCACCTGGCCAGGGACCCCGTGGGCTCGCTGCGCGCGGCGGGGTTCGAACTGGGGCCGTACCGGCGGATGATGATGCCCGAGAACGGGCCGGCGCTGCCTCAGTCGTTCTGTGTGATCGGCACGGCGTGGCGGCCGGTGTCGGACTGAGGGGTAGGTGGCCCTTACACCGGCTGTCCGGGGACCTTCCTGGGGTGGAGGCGGTGCTGCACTCACGGGGGATATCGGCTGCGGGGCGGGGCACTTACCCTCGGGCGCGACAGCTGACGTCCTCTCCTCAAGGAGGCGGCCTTGTCCACACCTGCTGCGGAGCATGAGCCCTCGGCCGACGGGATCGCGGCCCGGGCCCGCGGTCTGACCAAGGCGTACGGCTCGGGTGAGACGACCGTGCTGGCCCTGGACTCGGTGGACGTGGACATCGCGCGCGGGCGGTTCACCGCGGTGATGGGTCCCTCGGGGTCGGGGAAGTCGACGCTGATGCACTGTCTGGCGGGGCTCGACACCGTCTCGGCCGGTCAGGTGTGGCTCGCCGACACCGAGATCACCGGGCTGAAGGACCGTGAGCTGACCCGGCTGCGCCGGGACCGGGTCGGGTTCATGTTCCAGTCGTTCAACCTCATTCCGACACTGAACGCGCTCGAGAACATCACGCTGCCCATGGACATCGCGGGCAAGAAGCCCGATCAGGCGTGGCTGGACCGGGTGATCGACACGCTGGGTCTGCGGGACCGGTCGAAGCACCGGCCGGCGCAGCTGTCCGGTGGGCAGCAGCAGCGGGTGGCCTGCGCACGGGCGCTGGCCTCGCGGCCGGAGCTGATCTTCGCGGACGAACCGACAGGGAATCTGGACTCGCGGGCCGGTCTGGAGGTGCTCGGCTTTCTGCGGGAGGCGGTGGACGGGCTGGGTCAGACCGTCGTGATGGTCACGCATGATCCGGGGGCCGCCGCGCACAGCGATCTGGTGCTGTTCCTGGCGGACGGGCGGATCGTCGACGAGATGCAGCGGCCCACCGCGGAGGCCGTGCTGGAGCGGATGAAGCGCTTCGATGTGATCCGGCTCCAGTCGGACGCCGAGAGGGACTGACGCGGTGCTGAAGGCGACGCTCAGGAGCTTCCTCGCCCACAAGGGGCGGCTGGTGCTGTCGGCGCTGGCCGTGCTGCTGTCGGTGGCGTTCGTCGCGGGCAGCCTGATCTTCTCGGACACGGTCTCGCGCACCTTCGACCGGCTGTTCGCCTCCACCTCCGCCGATGTGACGGTCCTGCCGAAGGAGGATCTGGAGTCGTCGGTGCCCACGGGGGCGGTGCAGACCCTGCCGGCCTCGGTCGCGGAGCGGCTGACGGGGGTCGAGGGCGTCCAGGCGGCTCATATCCGGATGTCGAGGCGGGGAACATCACGGTCACCGGCAAGGACAACGAGCCGGTGAAGCCGATAGGGGGTGCGCCGACCCTCGCCGTCGACTGGTACGCCGACGAGCGCAGCGTCGTGAAGCTGACCTCGGGCCGGGCGCCGCGCGGGCCGGGGTCGGCAGGCAGCTTCGACCACGTCACGCCGGTCCGCGCCTTGTACAGCAGCCCTTCGACGACCTTCCGCGGGTCGCCCTTGCGCAGCTTCGGCATCAGGTCGGCGATGGCCTCCCAGTGAGCAGTGTGCATCGTGAAAACTGCACGTCAGGTGGGCTGGTGTGCACGGGGTTCGG